>DATJSD010000066.1:0-19442 GCA_035504335.1 Steroidobacteraceae bacterium
CGCCGCCGCTGCGGCGGGGAGGCCCGCGCGCCCGCGTCGCGTCACGTGCTGATGCGTATAGCCGATCAGCCTGCCCAGCACGAGCACGCTTACCAGCAGCACGGCGATGATCGGCCGGTCGGCCCGCAGCCGCTGCATCAGCCCGCGCGAGGGCGCGGAGGATGCGGGTGACACGGGCGGCGGTGGTGCAGAGGGTCGTGCCGGCGCCGTGGGCGCGGACCGTGGCGTTGCCGCGGTGTCCTGCCGCGTCATCGACGCATACGGGTCGTGGCGCGTCGAGCGTGCGTGCTCGAGCACCAGCGTGCCGCTGCGCTGGGGCGTGTCGGGCGAATCCGCGCTCGCGGGCGGCGGGACATCGCGCGCCGGCGTGCCGTTCGGGACCGGCGGCTGCGCGGTGGCGTCGGGCGCGCTCACATCCGGCAGCGCCTGCATGAACTCATCGGTGCTCTGAAAGCGGGCGTTGGGATCCTTGGCGAGCGCGCGCATCACGGCGTTGACGATCGGCTGGGGAATACTGCGACAGTGAACCGTCGGCGGCTGGGGCAGATCATTCACGTGGGCGCTCAGCACCATGTACGGGACCTTGCCACGGGGACTGAACGGCGGCTGCCCACTGAGCATCTCGTATAGCGTGATGCCAAGGCCGTAGACGTCGGTGCGACAATCGACCGCGCGACCGAGAATCTGCTCGGGCGCCATGTACAGCACGGTGCCGACGCTGGTGCTCACCTGAGTCGCACCCGTGGTGCCCTGCCGCTTGGCAATACCGAAATCCATCACCTTGAGGACATCGTCCCGGGTGATCATCAGGTTGCTGGGCTTGAGATCGCGATGAATGATGCCGGCTCGGTGCGCGGCCGCGACCGCGCGCAGGGCCTGCTTGAAGATCGGGATGCTCTGGTGCGCCGGAATCGCCCCGCGCCGCCGGATCAGCTGCTCCAGGCTCTCCCCATCGATGAACTCCATCACCGCGACGGGCGTGCCCTCGTGGACGAAGTAGTCGAACAGCGTCGCGACATTGGGGTGGATGAGCGCGCCCTGCAGGCGCGCCTCCTGGCGAAAGCGCTCGACGAAGTCAGGGTCGCTGCGCACCTCCGCGCTCATGACCTTGACCGCGACCCGGCGGTCGAGATTCACGTCGAGCGCCTTGTAAACGGCGCCCATCGCGCCCTGGCCGATGAGCTCCAGAATGCGATAGTGGTCGATGAGCTCGCCGATCATGATCGATACCGGGGACTCGCCCGCGCGGCGATGCGCGCTCGCTCACTGCGCCTGTCGGATGGCGTCCAGCGCGCCCGGATCCGGAGCCGCGCTGCCCTCGGCGATATAGGTCGGGTGCACCCCGGGGCCGCTGGGCAGACCGTGCGAGCCCATGCTCTTGGAGGCGGCCTGCATCGCCTGCATCACCTGGGCCTCCTGCTCGTTCTCCATGGCGCTCAGATCGTTGAGCCCGATGCGCGTGCGCAAGCCCTCGGGACAATCCGCGGGGCCGCTCAGCTCCACCACCACGGGGATCTGCCAGTTGTCACTGCTCATTCCGCCGGTACGCTTGATGTAATCGTCGGCGCTGAGCGAGCAGTAACCCTGGTGGCCCGAAGGCACGCTCAGCGGCTGGACGACCTGGAAGAACACATGGCTCGGCCTGAGCGCCGGCGGGGTGCTCTGAGTGGTGGGGGTCGTCGGTGCCGCCGCCGCGGCTTGCTGCTCACGCAGCTGCACCTGGATCTCGGCGTCGAGGTCCGCTTTGATCTGCGGCGTGATGGCCGGTGGTGCGGGCGGCGCAATCAGCGGTGCCGGTGGCGCAACCGGCGCTGTCGATGGCGCGGCTGGCGGTACGGGCGGTGGGGCGACCGCTACCGCTGCCGGCGGCGGCGCTGACACCGGTGGCGGTGCTGACGCCGGTGGCGGCGCTGCTGCCGGTGGCAGCGCGGCGCTCTGGGCCTGATAGGCCGCCTGCAGGCTCTGGGCGATGATGTAGTCGGTCATCCACTGATCGGGGCGGGTGTACACGGGGTAGGGCGTGAAGAGCGGACCGTACGTCGGATACCACGGCTGCGCCTGCCAGGCCCAGGCGTACGTCACCGGGCGCGACCATCGGGCCAGAGCCCAGGCGTAGTAAACCGCCGGGTAGCGCACCGCCGGCACGAACCTCTCGTACGCGAACGCCCTGCCGAAGTGGTGCCAGACATGGTTTCGGTAGACGCGCGCATAGCGCACGCGCCCGCCGCTGACGAACGTGCGGCTGAGTAGACCCGGCCCGAGCATGCGCTCGACCGTGCCGCTGTCGGTGCGGCCGTACCGAACCACTCGCAGCCCACCCGCGGCGGGGCCGCGGAAGTCCCCGCGGCGGCCGCCGTCCGCGAAACGAGCATAGGCTCTCCGGCGCGCGGCCTGGATGCGCTGGGCGCGGGACGGAAGAGTGCCCCGGCCCAGTCCCGCCTCGCTGCCGCGCCAGGCGGAGCGCCGCTGCGCCATGGACCAACGCTGCTGCTGTCGCTCCCGCGAGTCCTGGCCCTGCGCATTGACGGCGACGTTGGCGCCCAGGCTCGCGAGGATGACCAGAGCGCAGGTCGCGCGGGCCCCACGATGCAGTCTGAACATATTGTCACTCCAGATGCCGCGGGCCAGAGTGGCACCGCCCTGGAAGGATGTCGTGGGCAACTGTAGCGCGCGCGGTAGGTCGCATTGCGACCTGTGTCGCGGAACGAGCAGCTGTGGAGTGTTCGAGACGCGCGGCAGAGTGATGGGCCGCGGTCCCCCGGGCTACAGGCCGGCAGCCAGTTGCAGCGTCAGCTCCGCGGCCGGGATCGGCCTGCAGCCGCTCACGTTCTGTCCGGCCCAAAGCGGGGAGAAATCCCCCAGGCCGCGGCTCTCGGCGGCTGCGCGCAGCGGCGCCAACGCGGCGGACGCCAGCGGAAATTCGGGCGCCGCCGCGCTGAGCGGCCCGAGCTCTCGCATGATCCGGTTGACGATGCCGCGGGCAGGTCGTCCCGAGAACAGATTGGTCAGCGCGGTGTGCCGGGCCGCATCGCTCTGCAACGCCGCCCGATGTACGGGGCTCGTGGTGGCTTCGGGGCACAACAGATACGCGGTGCCCACCTGCACGCCGGCTGCACCCAGCCGCATCGTGGCCGCAACGCCCGCGGCATCGGCGATGCCTCCGGCAGCGACCACGGGCACGCGAACCGCGCGGACGACCTGCGGTAGCAGTGCAAGCGTGCCGGACTGCGTGGAGAGGTCGGCTGACAGAAACATGCCACGGTGTCCGCCCGCCTCCAGACCCTGCGCGACGATCGCATCGGCGCCGTGGGCTTCCAACCAGCGCGCCTCCTCGACGGTCGTGGCCGATGAGAGTACGCGCGCTCCCCAGGCCTTGACTCGAGCCAGCAGCGCAGCCGGGGGCAGGCCGAAGTGAAAGCTGACGACGGGCGGTCTGAACTCTTCCAGGACCTCGGCGATCTCCCGACCGAAGGGCGCGCGGGCGGGGCCGGCGGGCAGTGCATTCGCGCCGACCCCAAACTCCGCGTAGTACGCGGCCAGCGCGGCACGCCAATTCGCCTCACGCTCGGCACTGGGCGTCGGCATCACATGGCAAAAGAAGTTGACGTTGCAGGGTCTGTCCGTGGCCGTGCGGATGGCCGTCAATTCCCTGCGCAGCGCATCGCTGCTCAGCATCGCACAGGGCAGCGATCCCAGCGCGCCGGCGTCCGAGACAGCCAGGGCGAGCCGGCTGTCCTGCACGCCCGCCATCGGTGCCTGGATGATCGGCAGCCGGATCCCGAAGAGATCCTGCAGGGTGGCCATGAGGGCTCGAGTCGCGGGTGATGCGCCGATTATAGGCAGCGCGCGGCGCTTTGCCCGGCTCGGGCAGCCGGGTTGGAGGCGCATCGGTCGAGGCGTTAGGATCCGTGCTCGGGCCACACCGTGGCCGCGATGCACTGTCCGGGCCGTCCGTCGGCGGGTCGGCCGCCCTAGGAAGCGAGCACATGAAAACCCTGGGTATCCTGGTGATGCTGATCGGCGTGGTGGCGGTCGGCCTCGGCGCCTACTTCTACTCGGGAAGCTACCCGATCGGCGCGGATGCTCCCGGGAGCAGGGTCCTCTTCAGAGCCTTGCAGAAGATCCGCGCCCGCACCATTGCCGTGCAGGCGAGCGCCATTCGCCCGCCCGCCGATCTGAGCGATCCTGCGCGAATCCCGATCGGCGCCGGTCACTATGCGGCCATGTGCTCGGTGTGCCATCTGGCGCCGGGCTACCCGCAGGACGAGACCGCCGAGGGGCTCGATCCTCGCCCGCCGCAGCTCGCGCGCGGCATCTCGCTGACCCCCGCGCAGATCTTCTGGGTACTCAAGCACGGCCTGAGGATGACCGGGATGCCCGCCTGGGGCTCCACACATTCGAACGAGGAACTGTGGGATCTCACGGCGTTCGTCCTGCGCCTGCCGCACCTGACGGCGCAGCAGTACCGGCAGATCGTCACCCAGGCGCCGATGGACGCAGACATGAAGAGCCTGCCGATGCCGGCAGGGGCGGCGGGCCCGGCCGATCACTGAGCTGCCCCGCTGCCATGGGCGCCATCGGAGTCGGCCGTGGCCTGTGGGCTTTGGCGGCGGCCAGCCTGGGCATCCTGGGCCTCGTCTACCCCGAGACTGCGCCGTTCGGGCCATCGCTACCGGCGCACATGGCCTGGCAGCCACTCTGGGTCTACGGACCGGCGATACTCGTCCTGGCGGCCGGCGTCGGCGTCTGCTTTCGCCGCACCGCCTTGCCGGGCACGTGGGCCATCGGCGCGTACCTGTTGCTCTGGGCGGCGAGCAGCGTACCGTCGGTCCTATCCGATCCGCTGAGCGTTGACGCCTGGTACGGATTGTGTGAGGCCCTGACGTCGCTTGCCGGTGCCGGCCTCCTTTACGGCGTGCTGCGCGCGCGAGCGCCGGAATCGCAGCGGCCGCTCGCAGGCCCGCGCGCAGCACGTGCGGCACGCGCGGCACATGCGGCACGCGTCCTGTTCGGCCTGACCTGTATTTTCTACGGGTGCTCGCATTTCGCCTATGCCGCCTACACCGCCGGCATGGTGCCCGGCTGGCTGCCCGACCGGCCGGCTGTCGCTGACTTCACGGGCGCCGCGCACATTGCCGCGGGACTCGGCATCGCCGTCGGCATTCTGCCGCGGCTGGCGGCCACCCTGGAGGCGACGATGATGAGCCTGTTTGGTCTGCTGGTCTGGGTGCCGAGCTTCTTCGCCCGGCCGCGTCCCGCATGGGCGACGCCACCGCAGAATCAGTGGTCCGAGCTCGTCGTGACCCTGGTGCTGCTGAGCTCGGCGTGGATCGTGGCGATCTCCCTGAGAGATCGCTCCTGGGTCTTCGGCTCGGGCTCAGGTCGCGCCGCAGCCGCCGGCCGGCGGCATGCGCGGCCGAATTCAGGGGCAGGGTGAGATCCGATACCAGGCCACTCGCAGCGCCCCGGAGCGCAGCGCCAGACAGACCACAGCACCGCGCCGCGCGAGCTCGTAGTCATCCACGGAGACGCTGACATCACCGATGTGATCCACCGGTCCCCAGCGATCCAGTCGCAGGTAGTGCCGCACCGATGACACCCCGCGGACGCCCTCGCTGCGGCGCTCGTACTTATCCAGGACCTTCACCCGATAGACCTGCGCCGGTGAACTGTCGGCGACGGTGTCGAGATCCAATCCCACACCATAGCCGTACGCGCAATTGGCCACGCCCAGCACCAGGATGAATCGAAGGTCGCGAAAGGACGGGTCGACCCACATCGCAGAGGCCGTCAGGATCACGCCACCGAGCAGGGCCACGGGCAGCAGCGGCAGCCCGTGCAGCGCATGGATTGCATCCAGCGCTCGCCACGTCAGTATCGCTCCCGGAACGGTGAGCACCGGCCACACGGGCGTCGGGTCGGCGAGATGAAACCCAAAGTCCCACGCCGGCCGATACCGTGCCACGAGCATCATCGCCACCCACGGCAGAGCGGCCAGTGCCACGAACACCAGGTCAATCCGATCAGCGGGCTGTGGCACGCCCGAGCAGATGAGCACCAGCACGAAGGCGATCAGCAGCGGCCATTTCGAGGGCGACCGATCGCCATCAGAGATTGCGGCGTTGTTTTCGCGGCTCTCCACGGCATGCTCATATAGCGCACGCGGGTTCTTCGCCGCAGTGCGCAGGTCATGGAATTCGTCACGGCTCATCCGAGGCATAGGGGCTGATGCCTTCCGCCTTGATGGCAGGCAGCGTCCGGACGCTGCGGATGACCGGCAGTCGCCAGCTCAGGATGGCGAGCAGCAGGGCGGCGGCCCCGGCGCAGCCGAGCGGCACGCGCAGTCCAAAGCGCTGGCCGAGAAAGCCACCGATCAGCGCGCCGGGGCCCGCGGGCAGCAGGATCAGCCAGCGCATCGTCGCGGTCATGCGCCCCAGCATGCGCCCGGGAGTCACGGATTGGCGCATCGCCAGAAAGTTGATGAAGATGAATACGGCACCGACGCCGTACAGGAACAGCATCAGCGCATAGGTGGCGATACCCATGCCGTTCAGCGGTGCGACTGCGAGCAGCAGCCAGCCGGCGCCGGACACGGTCACGCCCAGAATCAGGGCGGGACCGGGACCGATGCGACGCACGAGACGATAGCCGAGGGAGCTGGCGGTAATGGTGCCGATGCCGAGGGCCACGTAGCTCAGGCCCACCCCGCGCGCACTCAGACCCAACCGACGCGTGGCGAACAGGATCTGCACCACCATGGCGGTCTGGTTGCACAGCTCCCAGGCGCCGACGCAGCTGGCGAGCAGCAGCAGCAGCCGCTTGTCGCGCACGAATCGCATGCCCTCGCGCATCGCCGGCCAGAACGCGGCGCCTCTGCGGCCAGGCGGCTCCGTCACCGCGACGCCCCGCAGGTTGGACGCCGAGATCAGCAGCAGCGCGGCGGTGGCGAGCAGCGCGAGCGGTGCACCGGTGAGCTTGATCAATGCTCCGGCCGCACCGGGTCCGGCCACCTCCGCCGTCGAGGTGGCGAGGGCATTTTTCGCATGGGCTTCGCCCAGCCGCTCGCGCGGAACGATCTGCGTCAGCACGATCTGCGCGGCGCTGCCGGCGGTCGTGTTCACGGTGCCGATGACGAAAGCCGCGATGTACAGCCACGAGATCGACAGCCAGCCGGTCCACCACGCCAACGGCACACTGGCTACCGTGCAGGCGATCGAGAACTCGCCGATCACGTACACCGGCAGCTTGCGCCAGCGATCCAGCCACACGCCCACCGGCAGCGAGAACAGCAGGAAGGGCACGAGCTCCATCGCCGTCAGGATGCCCATCTGTGCGGGACTGGCCTGCAGCAGCACCGCGGCCGTCAACGGCACGGCCAGCAGCGTCACCTGACCACCGAACGAGGAGATCAGTATCGAGGTCCACAGCCGCCGATAGATCGGATCACGCAGCAGGTCGGTCGGGGACAGGGCCAGGCGACGAAACACCGCATTCATGATTTGCGTGCGGCGGGAGCGGCGTGGCACCGGCATGCCGCCGCAAGGCCGCGGGCCTCTCAGGAGCGCAACAGGCTGGCGCCCAATATCCCCATGAAGGCGTCATTCCAGGCGTGCGCGATCATCCCCGGACGCACGCTGCGCCGCCAGTAGGCGAGCACGCCGAACAGCGCGCCGTACACGCCGTCCACGATCGCCAGGCGCCAACCCTGGTAGGCGTGTCCGAAGCCGAACACGACGGCGGCCAGCAGGATTCCGGCGAGGCCGCTGCGCAACAGCGCGATCAGCTGGCGCTGCAGATAGCCTCGGAAGACCGCCTCCTCGCAGATGCCGGCGCTCACGGAGAGCACCACCCACAGGGCGATCTGCCCGGCGCCCCGCGGCAGCATGGCCTGTATGGCGCCCGCGCTCGTGGCCCGCAGCAGCAGGGAGAGCAGCTGCAGCAGCAGCGCCGTGCAGACCCAGAAGCCCGCGGCGATGCCCACATCGGCGAGCAGCGCGCGCGAGGAGCGCCAGCGCGGGCCGATCAGCGTGCCGAGATCGACGTGCGCGCGCCGTACACCGAGCACGACCAGCGCGAACATCAGCCATTCCCATGCGAGCGCGATCAGATAGGAGTGCACTCGATCCGCGTGCTCGCCGCCCAGATGATCCCCCAGCGCCTTGCTGACCAGCGTCCAGCCGACGATCGCCGCGAGCACGATCACGGTGTGGATGCGGCTGGCGATGAGGGTGGTCGGCGCCGCCGGCGCGCCGGGAGTGGCGGTTTGCATCGTGACCTCGTGTCGCGCACTGTAGAGCAAGTCTGCGCTGAACAGAACCGGGGGCGGCAACCGACGGCGGCAACCGACGGCGGCAACGTCGACCCCTGCAGCCGCTCGTGCGAGAATCGACAGCCCCGGGGACGGCAGCGATGCACGGGCGCGGATGAGCGACGCACCGGCGTCAAAGGGCGTCAATGAGCAGCGCGCGGGTCAGCGCATTCTCGCAGCACGTCGGCACGCAGGCAGCGACCCCACAGGGTCCTGCGGCGATGATGCGGCCCGTCGAGGCGGCCGCGCGGGTGGGGTGGACATGATCCTGCGCTGGCTGCTCGCCACGCTGCATCTGCTGGCGCTGCCGCTCGGTCTGGGGGCCATCTGGACGCGGGCGCGCGCATTGGCGCGCGCGAGCCGAAGCGATGGCCTGGCGCGCATCTTCGTGGCCGACAATCTCTGGGGATTCGCGGCCGTGCTGTGGATCGCAACCGGCCTGTGGCGCGCGTTCGGCGGGGTGGAGAAGGGCAGCGCCTACTACCTGCACGACCACGCGTTCGGCGCGAAGATGGGGCTCCTGATCCTCATCCTGCTGCTGGAGCTCTGGCCCATGACCACCCTGATCCGCTGGCGCATGCAGGCGCGACGGGGGTCGGTGCTGGACATCCGCCTCGCTCCGGCACTCGCGCGCATCAGCTACGCTCAGGCCGCGCTGGTGATCCTCATGGTGTTCGCGGCGACGGCGGTTGCCAGGGGCTATTTCTACTGAAGGAGGCCTGCGCTATGAACGGCATTGCGACGCGTCGCAGCCGATATGGCTTCGATGAGACCGTGGCGCGGCTCAGGACCGAGATCGAGTCCAAGGGGGCGACGGTGTTTGCCGTCGTTGACCACGCCGGCGAGGCGGCGCGCGTGGGTCTGACGATGCCGCCGACCCAGCTGCTGATCTTCGGCAGTCCGAAAGCGGGCACGCCGCTGATGCTCGCCGCGCCCAGCCTCGCGATCGACCTGCCGCTGAAGATCCTGGTGTGGGAGGATGCGGCGGGGTCGGTGTGGATGGCCTGCAACACGGCCGACTATCTGGCCGAGCGGCACGGCCTCGCGCGCGGTCAGGTCGCCGCACTCGCGGTGGCGGATGCGCTGACCGCCGCGCTGGCTCGCGCCTGAGGCGCGGGCGACGGCTGAGGCAGTCGCATCGACCAGGCAGGCGCCGCCGGCGCGTCAGCCCGGCAGGAAAGCGCGCGCGACGGTGAATTCACCGGCCGGCCCGCGACTGAGCATCACGCGGGAACGGCAGCCGGGCGCGGCCGCTGCCGGCCCCGGCTGATTCGGCTCGTACACGGCAAAGCCGTCCAGGACCTCCAGGATGAATCGCTGCGAGAACTCGAGCCGGGACGTGCTGACCAGGCTCTGGCCGCCGCATCCCTGCGGGTGCAGCGACATCAGGAACGTCTGGTCCTGCGGCCGCTGTTCGCGAAGCACGATATGGCCGATCAGGCGCGCCTCGCAGACGAGCAGCGCCAGCGCGCTGCACGACAGGGCGATCCGCCAGGGCATGAGCCGAAAGCTCTTCAGCACCGCCAGCGCGCCCAGGATCGCCCAGGCCGGGTAGCTCGGATCCAGATACCAGTGATGGTGAGTGCGCGCCAGGGAGAACAGCGCCAGGGGCAGCAGCGCCCACAGCAGCAGCAGCTTCACCGTGGCACGGTGGCGCGCGGACAGCGCCGAGCGTGGCCGACCGGCCCAGGCGAGCATGAACAGCGGCCAGGGCGCGAAGCGATCCAGCAATCCCGCGGCGTAACTCCAGGGCAGCGATGCGGCGCCGTCGATGTTGTGAGCGGCGCGCATGAAAAGATCCTCGGAGAGCATGCGCTCCACGAACTCGCCAGTGCCGTCGTGCAGGGTACGCAGCAGCGCCCAGCCGCCGACGATGACCGCGAAGGCGGCCGTAGCGGGCAGCCAGGCACGCACGAGCCCGCGCGGCCGCTCGGATGAGGTGAGCCGATAGATCGCCGCGGCCAGTACGAACGGCAGGATCGCGAAGCTCTTCACCAGGAACCCCAGCGCGAGCAGCGCGCCCCAGGCGAGGCGCATGGCGGGGGAATCGTGCAGCCTGGGCACCGTCATGAGGCCCGCGGTCATCAGCAGCGCGAGCTCGGCATCCAGGCCGCCGCTGCGCGCGCCATGATTGCTGAGGAAGCCGAAACAGGTGGCAACCAGCAGGCCGGCCAGAATGGCCGCGCGTCGGCCGACATGGCGCTTGCAGAACAGCATCGTCAGCCAGACGACGGCCAGGGCGCTCAGCGCCGAGGGCAGCCTCAGCGCCAGCACCGAGGGGCCGAGCAGGTGGTAGGAGGCCTCGATGAGCCAGTAGCCCAGCGGCGGCTTCAGATTCCAGTACTCGGGGCGCCCGGCGTAGGTCGGCACCAGGTAGTGGTGCGCGCGCAGCATCTCGCTGGCGGCGACGCCGTAACGCGCCTCATCCAGGCTCCAGATCGTCGTGCTCGGCAGCCGCCAGAAGACGTTGAAGGCCGCCAGCGCGATCACCACCGCGGCGCACAGCCGGAAGCGCGTCACGGCCAGGCGTCCCAGGCGATAGCTCCAGGGCCGCTGCAGCGCGCCGGCCCTGCGGGTCATGGGGCGCAGAGACTCCCCTGCGATGCTGTCCGCACCGGTCATTGCACGCTGATCTCCCCTGTCCCTGCCTGGCCGCTCGCCCGCTGGCGCAGTGCCGCGGCCACTGAATATTAACTAACGTCAAGATATCACAAGTTGTTGCACTATGCTCCATTTCACAGCCGGCGATCGGGAAGAATGCACAGCCCTGGAGCGTCCCGTGAGGGGCCGCGGGCCGCTGTTATGATGACTTGCGACTGGGCAGAGGAAAGTCCGTCCGCGTATGAAAGGCTCCGCCCCACGTGAATACCTGCTCGAGGCCCTGCGCAACGCCGAACCGGCCGGAAAGCCACATCGCCTGGGCGGCTTGCTGAAAGCCCTGCCCTGGACGGCCGAGAAGCGCCGGGCGCGGCGCGTCCGGGCGGACATGTTCTCCGGCCGAAACAGCTACCTGGAGACCACCGGCTGGCTCAGGAGCCGCCGGGAGAAGGCGGCGGTCGACCCGTCGGGCAGACCCGTTCCGTGGTGGACCTATCCGAGCGCCCAGTTCATCGCTCCTCGTATCCACCGCGCGATGCGCGTGTTCGAATACGGCAGCGGCGCATCGACTCTCTGGTGGGCGGCACGCGTCAGCGCCGTGGTCGCGTGCGAATACGACGCGACCTGGTACAGGAGGATGAGCGGCATCGTTCCCGCGAACGTGACGCTCGTGCACGTGCCCGACAGCGCGAATTTCCCACGGCAGATTCTCAGCTGTGACGAACCCTTCGACGTGGTCACCATCGACGCGGAGGAGCGCGTGGAATGCGCGCGTGCGTGCGTCAGGGCCATGCGGCCCGACGGCGTGATCGTGTGGGACAACTCCGATCGGGCCAAATATCAGGAGGGATTCGATTTTCTGCGCGACCTGAAATTCCGCAGGCTGGATTTCTTCGGCCTGGGTCCGATCGACGTGACCGGCTGGAGTACGTCGGTGTTCTATCGGACGGAGAATTGCCTGGGCATATAGCGCCGGGCCAGTCAGACGTGGACGGAGGCCGGGGTGTTCAGCCTGCAGCAGGTGACCAAGCGCTACGGCTCGTATACGGCGCTGGACGCGATCGGGGTGCAGTTTCAGACGGGCACCGTCAGCGCGCTGCTCGGCAGCAGCGGAGCGGGCAAATCGACGCTGCTGCGGCTGCTGCTGGGTCTGGAGTGGCCGGACGAGGGCCAGGTGCTGATCGACGGGCGACCGCTGGTCTACGCCGAGCGGCTCGCCGTGCGTCGGCGCATCGGTTACGTGATCCAGGAGGGCGGGCTGTTCCCGCATCTGAACGGCGGCGCGAACCTGGCGCTGCTGCCGCGTCATCTGGGGTGGTCCAGGCGCCGCATCGAGACCCGCTCGCGCGAGCTCGCCGAGCTCATGCAGCTGCCCGCGGACGTGCTGTCACGCTATCCGCGCGAGCTGTCCGGTGGTCAGCGGCAGCGCCTGGCGGTGATGCGCGCGCTGATGACCGATCCGCCCGCGCTGCTGCTCGATGAGCCGCTGGGTGCGCTCGATCCGCTGGTGCGCTTCGAGCTGCAGGAGCGCCTGCAGGAGCTGTTCCGCGCGCTGCGCAAGACCGTGGTGCTGGTCACGCACGATCTGGCCGAGGCCTGCTTTCTGGCGTCGCGCGTGCTGCTGATGCATCAGGGCCGCATTTGCCAGGAGGGTGATGCGAGCGATCTGTACGAGCGGCCGGCGGATGAGTTCGTGCGCCGCTTCGTGGCCGCCCAGCGGGGCGCCCGGGCGCCCGGGGCACACGCGCCGGGCGCGGGCCTGCACGGCGCGGGCGCTCGCGCAGCGAACCGCGGCAGCTGAGCGGCCGTGCGGGCGCGGCGACTCTGGCTCGGCATCGCGCTCATCGGCGCCGGGCTGTGCGCCCGGGTGGCGGCGGCGGCGCCTGCTCACCCGGCGGTCGGCTCCAAGTACTTCGCCGAGTCGGTGCTGCTCGCCGACCTGCTGCAGGGTGAAGCGCAACGTCGGGGACTGCTGCTGACCCAGCAGCGGGCGATGGGCGGCAGCACCATACTGTGGCGGGCGCTGCTCACCGGCGCGATCGATGTGTATCCGGAGTACACCGGAACGCTGCGCGAGGAGCTGCTGCATCGCGTGCCGGGACCGCTCGGCACGCAGCGACTGCGCGAGGTGCTGCTGGCGCGTGGCCTGGGCATGAGCGATTCGCTCGGCTTTCAGGATCGCTACGCGCTGGCGGTCACGCGGACGCTCGCCGCGCGCCTGCGGCTCGCCACGCTCTCGGATCTGCGCGCGCACACGGGGCTGCGCTATGCGCTCTCCAACGAGTTCATGCAACGCGCCGACGGCTGGCCGGGCCTGCGGGCGCTCTATGGGCTGCGACCCTCGAGCGTGCGCGGCATGGATCACACCCTCGCGTACGAGGCGCTCGAGCACGGCGACGCCGAAGTGGTCGATGTCTACACCACCGATCCGCAGATCCTGGCGGACGATCTGGTCGTGCTGCGCGACGATCGGCACTACTTTCCGGACTATCAGGCCGTGTGGCTCTACCGGCTGGACGCCGTGCGGCGCTGGCCCGCGCTGCTGGCGAGCATGAACGCTCTGGTCGGCCGCATTCCCGTGCAGGCGATGCGCGCGATGAACGCCGCGGTACAGATTCAACGTCAGGACGACCGGCAGGTGGCGCTGGGCTGGCTGGCGAAGCTGCAGGCGCAGGGTGCGGCGGCCGCGGGTGGCGCGGGCGGCGCGGGTGGCGCGGCCGGCGCGGGCGGCGTGGGTGGCGCGGGTGGCGTGGGCACCGCGGGTTCGTTGAGTCCGATGGGCAGCGCCGGATTCGGCCAGCGGCTGCTCGGCTGGACCGCCGAGCACCTGGCGCTGGTCGGGGTATCGCTGGGCATGGCGATCCTGATCGGCCTGCCCCTGGGGATCGCGGCCGCCAAGCTGCCGGCCCTGGGTCGCGCCGTGCTGGGCTTTTGCGTGGTGCTGCAAACCGTCCCGACGCTGGCGATGCTGGTGTTCATGATCCCGCTGTTCGGCATCGGCGCGCGCCCGGCGATCGCGGCGCTGTTTCTCTACAGCCTGCTGCCGATCGTACGCAACACGCTCACGGGTCTGACCTCCATCCCCGCGCCGCTGGCCGAGTCGGCCGCCTCGCTGGGGCTGCCCAAGTCGATCCAGTTGCTGCGTATCGAGCTGCCGCTGGCCGCTCGCTCGATCATCGCGGGCATCAGCACGGCCGCCGTGATCAACGTGGGTACCGCCACGCTCGGGGCATTGATCGGGGCGGGCGGCTATGGTGAGCCGATCCTGACCGGCATCCGTCTGGATGACCTGTCGCTGATCCTGCAGGGGGCCATTCCGGCCGCGCTGCTGGCGCTGGCGGTGATGGCGCTGTTCCAGCTGCTCGAGCGGGCGCTCACTCCGCGGGGCCTGCGGCCCTCCACGCGCGATTAGATTAGAGATGGGATCCGCCGCCGCCGGCCCGTCGGAGGGCGCTGTCGGACGCTCGGCGATGCCGCGGTCAGTGATGCGGAGCGCAGCGGCGCGTCTGACGCGCTGATGGGGTGGGTCACCGACTTGGGTCATCGCCGGGGAACGCATACGCTTCGGCCAATGTCAGTGCAGGCGGCGGCCACGGCGGCGCGACAGCGCGGGATGCGCGGCGTGTCGCGGGGTCGCGGCAAGGAGAGTGTCTATGTACGCCCTGAAGCATTTGGCGTTGGCCGCCGTGGCGGCGGGGAGTGTCGTGCTCGCCGTCCCGGTCGCGCAGGCCCAGGTGTCGCTCAACATCGGCCCGGTGCACATCGGGCCACTACCGGGCCCTCCGCCCATCTGTCCCTATGGCTATTACGACTTTCCGCCCTATGAGTGCGCGCCGTACGGCTACTACGGCCCCGGCTGGTTCAGCGACGGAATCTTCATCGGCGCGGGACCGTGGTATCACGGGCCGCCGCATTTCCATGGCTGGGTCAACAACCGCTTCAGCGTCCGGCACGGCTACCGCGGTCCCCTGCCGCACCGGGGCGAGCGCGCCTTCCATCGCCCGCAGGATCTGCGTCACTTCCACGGCAATGAGATGCGCGATGGCCGCGGACACGTGGTGCGGGCGCGCTGAATAGCCGCGCTGCGGGCTCGGCGACGCGGCGCGCTCGACGGCGCCGCGTGCCGGTCGCCACCTCCGGGTGGCGCGACCGGCACGCCTCCTGATGTGGGAGAATGGCCGGGTCGTCGCGCTGAAGGCCCCGCGGTGGGTTGATCGATGCGGCCCGCCCGCTCGGGCCCGTCAACCGCCGTTGCGTTTCGGCGATGCGAAACCGTCGCCGAAGCATCGATCATCACCGCACAGGCCGCGCCGCGAATATGAAGACCCGTCCGGGGCTCGCGCTCGCGGTGCATGCGCTGATACGTATCGCCGCCAGCGCGGACGGCGTGCTGGTCGGGTTGTCGCTGGCGCAGCTGCGCCGCGAGCATGGCGGTGTTCCGGTGAGCCTCGCGGGGGTGCTCGGCGCCGTGGCCTATGGCCTCGAGCTCATGGCCTCCGTGCCTGCGGGGCTGGCGGCCGACGCCTTCTCGCCGCGCGGGGTGATGGCGCTCGGCGCACTGATCGGCGCCTCGGGCACGTGGCTGTTCTCGTTCACGACCCGGCTGCCGCTGCTCATCGTCAGCCGCATGCTGCAGGGGCTCGGGGTTGCCGCCGTCACTCCGCCACTGCTGACATGGCTGGCGCGCGTGTCGGCTGGCGCTCCGGCGCGGCGCGCGCGTCTCATGAGCTTCTTCGAGCTGTCGATGCTCGGCGGCGTGGCTCTGGGCGGGCTGGTGGGCAGCCGCCTGTGGACATGGCTCGGGCGTGCCGCGTTCGGCGCGCTCGCGCTTGTGGGCCTATCGAGCGCCCCACTGCTGTACGCGAGCGCCGGGCGAATGCCGCCCGGGGAGCCGCGTGCCGCGCTCATCGGCTTGCGCCAGGCGCTGCGCCACCCGGCGGTGCAGCGCCTGGCGCCGAGCTGGGTATGCATCAACGCCATCGTCGGCCTGTGGCTGGGACCGACGCTGGCGTTTCTGCTCACCGAGCCGTCCCGCAGTCATCAGTATCTGGATGGGCTGTTCGCGGCGAGACCCACCGACTTCGGCTGGCTGATGCTCGGGTACACGCTGGTGTTCGGCATTGGCGTGGCGCTCTGGAGCCTGCTGCTGCCCCGTGTTCACGCGCGCAGCGTATGGCGCGTCTCGCTCGCCGCGATGCTGGCGGTGTGCGCACTGCTGTTCGCGTTCAATCATTCGGCCGACTGGAGCCGCGGCCCGCGCGGCGCGCTGCTGGGCGGCGCGGCGCTGCTGATCGTGGTGGAGAGCGGCTTTACGCCGGCCGCGTTGTCCTACCTCGCGCAGGCGCTCGAGCCGATCTCGGGCAAGGGGGCGGCCATGGGACTGTACTCACTGCTGCTGGGCGTGGGCGCGGTGGCCGGCTCGCTGCTTGCCGCCGTTTGCGGCGCACTGTGGCAGATCGACGGCCTGCTGCTCGGCACCGCGCTGCTGACCGTGATCGCGCTGGGTGTGCTGCCACGCGGCGAGCGGTCCTTCGAACCGATCGAGCAAGCCGCGTGAAGCCCGAGCAGTTCGATCTGGCGATCGTCGGGGCGGGCGCCGCGGGGCTGATTGCCGCCGACCTGGCGCTGCAACTGCGCGCGCGCACCGTGTTACTCGAGCGCGAGCGCATCGGCGGGGACTGCACCTGGAGCGGCTGTGTGCCCAGCAAGGCGCTGGTGAAGGCTGCCGCCGTGGCCGCGGGCGTGCGCGGGGCCGCGCGCTTCGGCATCCGGGCGGACCAGACGCGCGTCGAGTTCGCGCACGTACACGAGTATCTGCGCTCCTGCGTGCAGCGCATCTACGCCCCGACGGCCCCGGAGGCGCTGCGCGCCCGCGGCCTGGAGGTCAGGATGGGCGCGGCCCGCTTCGTGGATGCGCACACTCTGGAGGTCGCGGGGCAGCCCCTGCAGGCGCGCCGCATCCTCATCTGCACGGGCGCGCGGCCGCGCGAGCCTGCCCTGCCGGGGCTGGATCGCGTGCCGCATCTGACCTACCGGCAGATCTTCGAGCACGAGCGGCTGCCGCAGTCGCTGATCGTCGTGGGCGGCGGCCCGCTGGGCTGTGAGATCGCGCAGTCCTATGGACGGCTGGGCAGCCGCGTGACATTGCTCGCCCCGCGGCTGCTGCCGCGGGTCGAGCCGGAGGCCGCCGAGCTGCTGTCCGGGGTATTCGCCGCCGAGGGCCTCGAGCACCGGCGCGCGCGCGCGCTGGCGGCGCGGTGCGACGGTGAGCACGTGCAGGTGCGCACCGAGCAGGGGGAGCTCGGCGCCGAACGGCTGCTGATCGCCGTGGGCCGGGTGCCGGACGTCGCGGATCTGGCGCTGGAGCGCGCCGGGGTGCGCCACAGCGAGCGCGGTATCGAGGTGAATGCGCGCCTGCAGACGAGCGCGCGGCACATCTATGCCGCCGGCGATGTGCTCGGTGGCGCGCAGTTCTCGCACCTGGCGGGCTGGCAGGCGTTCCACGCGGTGCGCAACGCGCTGCTGCCGGGTGGCGGCTCGGCGCTCGCGTCCACCCTGCCCGAGGTCACCTTCACCGACCCGGAGGTAGCGCACGTCGGCTTGACCGAGGCGCAGGCCCGCGCGCGATTCGGCGCGCGCGTGCAGGCCGGCCGCATCGATCTGGCGCACGTGGATCGTGCCGTCAGCGAGGACGACCGCACGGGACTGATCAAGCTGGTGGCGCACCGCGACGGGAGAATCCTCGGCGCCACGGTGATGGCCGCCCGTGGCGGAGAGGCGCTCACCGAGATCGGGCTGGCGATCTGCCATCGCCTGACGCTGCGGGATCTGGCCGCGGCGATTCATCCCTATCCGACCTACAACAGCGCGATACAGCTGCTGGCGACACGCATGGCGACGGCGCGGGCGTTCGCCGGCGCACGGGGCGCGCTGACGCGCGCGCTGTCGCGCTGGACGCTGCGGACATGAGCCCGCCCGCGGCGCGCTCGCAGCCACGCCATAAACCGCTCGCCACAGGCCGTCCCGCACCCCTACACTGCCCGAGCCGCCGGGACTGCGGCGTCGCCAGTCGAGGCCATCGTGAACCGAGCGCTCACCGAGAAAACCGACGCCGACTACATTTTCCATGAGCTCACGCGCAGCCTCTGCCCGCAGTGTCGCCGCGTCATCGATGCGAAAGTCATTCTGCGCGACGGCAAGGTGTATCTGCGCAAACGCTGCCCGGCGTGCGGTCCGTCCGAGGCCCTGGTGTATGCCGACGCGGACGCGTACCTGCGTCTGTCGCGCTACAACAAGCCGGGTACGATTCCGCTCGCCTTCAATGCGCAGGCGAGCGCCGGCTGTCCCCACGACTGCGGGTTGTGTCCGGAGCATCAGCAGCACGCCTGTGTCGGTATCATCGAGGTCAACAGCACCTGTGACATGAACTGCCCGCTGTGCTTCGCGTCGGCCGGCCCCGGATTCAATCTGACGCTGGAGGAGGTCGAGCAGATACTGGATGAGTTCGTGCGCACGGAAGGCAACCCCGAGGTCGTGCAGTTCTCCGGCGGGGAGCCGACCATCCATCCGCAGATCCTGCAGTTCGTACGGGCCGCCAAGGCGCGCGATATTCCGTTCGTGATGATCAACACCAACGGCAAGCGCATCGCGCGCGACGATCGCTTCCTCGACGAGCTCGCCGACGCGGGCGCATCGCTGTACTTCCAGTTCGACGGATTCTCCAGCGACACCTATCGGCGCATTCGTGGCGAGCCCGACATCCTCGAGGAAAAGCTGCGGGCGCTGGACCGGCTGGCGTCGCGGGGGCTGCACGCCACCCTGGTGCCGGCGCTCGAGCGCGGCATCAATGACCACGAGGTCGGCCGGATCATCTCCTTCGCCATCGCGCACCCGGCGGTGCGCGGCATCAACTTTCAGCCGGCCTTCCACGCGGGCCGGCACCTGCCGCACGATCCGCTGCAGCGCGTGACGATTCCCGATGTGCAGCAGTGGATCGAGGCGCAGACCGAGGGCCTGTTCCGCCAGTCCGACTTCGTGCCCGTACCCTGCTGCTTCCCGACCTGCAATGCCGTCACCTACGCCATCGTGGGCGAGGGCGGCGTGACGCCCCTGCCGCGCATCGTGAACGTGGAGGATTATCTGGACTACATCACCAATCGCGCGATGCCGGACTTCAGCCTGGAGATCCAGCGCGCGCTGGAGGGGCTGTGGTCCTCCTCCGCGGTGCCGGGATCGGCCAAGGCGGCGCAGCAGATGCGCCTGTCCTGCGAGACCTGCGGCATCCTCGAGGCGCGCACGGTCGGGGATCTGGCCGAGCACATGATCATGATCATGCTGCAGGACTTCATGGATCCCTGGACCTTCAACCAGAAGAACCTGATGAAGTGCTGCAAGGCGTTTCTGCTGCCGGGCGGCCGGCAGGTGCCGTTCTGCGCCTACAACAGCCTGGGCTATCGGGAGCAGGCGCGCGCGCAGCTGGTCGCGTGCGAGCCCGAGCGCCGCCGCGCGCGCGCGGCGGGCCTGCGATTCGAGCCGC
>DATJSD010000067.1:0-46819 GCA_035504335.1 Steroidobacteraceae bacterium
CCTGACGCGGGCGCCGCGGGCCCTGACGCGGGCGCCGCGGGCCCTGACGCGGGCGCCGCGGGCCCTGACGCGGGCGCCGCGGGGGCCGACGCGGCCGCTGGGCAACCGCTGTTCGAGACGCAGCTCTCCGGCCTCACGCCCCTGCATCGCGGCAAGGTGCGTGACCTGTATCGGGTGGACGAGGATCACATGCTGATCGTCACCACCGACCGATTCTCGGCCTTCGACGTGGTGTTGCCCGATGCCATCCCCGGCAGGGCCCGGGTGCTGCAGGCGATCTCGCTGTTCTGGTTCGCGCGCACGCGCGCGCTGGTGCCCAATCACCTCACCGAGCGCGCTCTCGGTGAGGCCGTGCCCGATGCGCGCGAGCGCGCCGCGCTGGAGGGACGCGCGCTGATCGTGCGGCGCCTGCGGCCGTTGCCGATCGAGGCGGTGGTCCGCGGCTACCTCGCCGGTTCCGGCTGGCGCGACTATCAGAGCAGCGGCCGCGTGTGCGGCATCCCGCTGCCGCCGGGCCTGCGGCAGGCGCAGGCGCTGCCCGAGCCGATCTTCACCCCCGCCACCAAGGCGGCGCTCGGCGAGCACGATCAGAACATCAGCTTCGAGGCGGTGGCCGGCATGCTCGGCGCGCCGCTCGCGGCACAGGTACGCGATACCGCGCTCGCGCTCTATCGCATGGCCAGTGCGCACGCGCTCGCGCGCGGCATCATCATCGCCGACACCAAGTTCGAGTTCGGTCTGGACCGCGAGGGGCGTCTGACGCTGATCGATGAGGTCCTGACGCCCGACTCATCGCGCTTCTGGCCCGCCGACACCTGGCGGGTGGGCACGAGCCCCCCATCCTTCGACAAGCAGCACGTGCGCGACTATCTGGAGACGCTGCACTGGGACAAGCGTCCGCCGGCCCCGCACCTGCCACGCGAGGTCATCGAGGCCACGAGCGCCAAGTATCGCGAGGCGCTGCAGCGGCTGACCCTCGCCGGGGAATGAGCCAGAGGTTGCAGAATAGGCAGCGCCTATCGGCGCGGTGACGCGGCGAGTGCTCGGAGCCTGGCGAGGCCTTACGTATACGTAAGGCCCTCGCCAGGCTCCGAGCACTTGCGTCATCGCCGCGCCGGTGATTGACGCCGCCTCTTGCGCTCTCCTGCCCCTGGCTCATTCCCCGGCGATGGTCATCGGCTCGAGCAGCAGCGAGCCGGTCTGGATCGCGCCCTTCGTGTCCACGTCGCTGCCGACCGCGACGATCTGGCGCAGCATGTCGCGCAGGTTTCCGGCGATGGTCAGCTCGTGAACGGGGTAGGCGAGCTGGCCGTGCTCGACCCAGAAGCCGCTGGCGCCGCGCGAGTAGTCACCGGTCACGCCATTGACCCCCTGCCCCATGAGCTCGGTGACGTACAGGCCCGTATCCATGCGCGCCAGCAGCTCCTGGAAGCTGCCGGTCTGACCCGAGCTGACCAGCAGGTTGTGGATGCCCCCGGCATTGCCGGTGGTGCGCAGCTTGAGCTTGCGCGCCGAATAGCTGCCGAGCACGTACCCCTGCAGCACACCGGCGCGCACCAGGTCGCGATCACGCGTCGCCACCCCCTCGGCGTCGAACGGGCTGCTGGCGATGCCCTGGCGGATGTGCGGCCGTTCGACGATGTCGATGAACGCGGGGAACACGGCCTGACCGGCGGCCTCCAGCAGAAACGAGGCGCGCCGGTACTGACTCGGCCCGCGCACCGCGCCCACGAAGTGAGCGAAGATGCCGCGCGCCAGCTCCGGCGCGAACAGCACCGGCGCGCGGCGCGTGCTGAGCCGGCGCGCGCCCAGGCGCGAGAGTGCCCGCTCGGCGGCGCGCCGCCCGATCGCCTCGGCGGGCTCGAGTGCCTGCGGATTGCGCGCCACCGCGTACCAGTAGTCGCGCTGCATGTCGGCGCCGTCCTGGGCCACCAGCGCGCAGCTGAGCGAATGACTCGTACTGGCGAGACCGGCAAGGAAACCGAGCGTGTTGCCGTAGACGCGCACGCCGCTGTGGGTGGTGAGGGTAGCGCCCTCGGAATTCTTCAGCCGCGCGTCACAGGCGAGGCCCGCGGCCTCGCATTCGCGCGCCAGGTCGATCGCCTGCTCGGGCTCGATCTCCCAGGGATGATGCAGGTCCAGATCCGGAATGTCGCGCGCCAGCTCCTCCGGATCGGCCAGTCCCGCGCACGCGTCCGCGGCCGTCTGACGCGCGATCGCGGCGGCCTTCAGCACCGTCTCGCGCACCGCCGTGGGCGACAGATCCGCGGTACTCGCCGAGCCCTTGGCCTTGCCGAAGTACAGCGTGACCGCCAGCCCGCGGTCGCGGTGATATTCCACCGTATCGACCTCGCCGAGGCGCACCGTGGCCGTGAGGCCTCGCTGCAGGCTCGCATCGGCCTCCGCCTGGCTCGCGCCGGTGCTCTCGGCCTCAGCGAGCGCGCCGGACACCGCCTGCTTGAGCTCGCCAATGCGCGAGGCGTCGACCTGCTGCGGCATGCTGCACCCTATGCCATCATCGGGCCGTCGATTGTAGCAGCGCGAGCAGCCCGTATCGGACCCCTGGAAGCCGTGTGACACGATCCCGAGGCCGTCATCGCCCGGCAACGCCGCCGCGCACGCGAGCGCCGCTCGAACCCGCCGAGGCGCACGAGCAGCGCCCGAGCCGCAGCGCACGCAAGCGCGCGGCGCTCGCCGCGCAGAGTCTGGGCGTACGGCTCACGCGGCTCACCGCCGCGCAGCTGCAGGCCCTGGCGCTGCCGGTGGAGCTGCTCGAGGCGCTGCTCGAGGCGCAACGGCTGCAGAGCCGCGCGGCGCTGGCACGCCAGCGGCAATACATCGGCCGGCTGATGCGGCAGATGGACCTCGAGCCGGTGCACCGTGCGCTGGATGATAAACTGCGCCGATGAAGACCCTGGTAGGCATCCTCATGGGGTCTGCCTCCGACTGGGAGACGATGTCGGCGGCGGCCGATGCCCTGACGCAGCTGGACATCGGCTTCGAGACTCGCGTGGTGTCGGCGCACCGCACGCCGGATCTGCTGTTCGAGTATGCCGCCGGAGCCGCCGGCCGCGGGCTCGAGGTGCTGATCGCCGGTGCCGGGGGCGCGGCACACCTGCCGGGCATGACGGCCGCCAAGACGCTGCTGCCGGTGCTCGGAGTGCCGGTACCCTCGCGCGCGCTGAGCGGCATGGACTCGCTGCTGTCGATCGTGCAGATGCCCGCCGGAGTGCCGGTCGCGACCTTCGCGATCGGGGCCGCGGGCGCCACCAACGCGGCGCTGTTCGCTGCCGCCCTGCTCGCGCCGCGCCACCCCGAGATCGCCCGCGCGCTCGCCGCACAGCGGGCCGCGCAGACCGCCGCGGTGCTCGCCAGGCCCGATCCGCGCGCGCAGGGCTAGGGCGCCCGCGACCGCTGCGCGCCCGTGCCCATCCGCTCGACCCAGCGATGACCATCGGAATCGTCGGCGCCGGACAGCTCGGGCGCATGCTGGCGCTGGCCGGCTATCCCTTGGGACTGGACTTCCTGTTTCTCGACCGTGGCGCCGACACGCCGGCCGGCCGGGTCGCGCCGGTGCTCGCCGGGCGGCTGGATGATCCGGCGCTGCTCGCCGAGCTCGCGCGCCGCTGCGACATCATCAGCTTCGATTGGGAGAACGTGCCGGTGCAGGCGCTGCAGCGCGCGGTGCGCGCGGCCCGCGGCAGCCGCGCGACGCGTGGCCCACGCGTCGCCCCTCCGGTCAGGGCGCTGGCCGCCGCGCAGGACCGCCTGGTCGAGAAGCGCACGTTCGAGCGGCTGGCGATCCCGACCACGCGCTTCGCCGCGGTCGACAGCCGCGCAGCGCTCGAGCGCGCCGCGCGGCGTATCGGCCTGCCCGGAGTGCTCAAGACGCGGCGGCTGGGCTACGACGGCAAGGGACAGCAGGTGCTGCGGCGGCCCGCGGACCTCGACGCGGCGTGGCAGCGGCTGGGCGGGGTGCCGCTGCTGTACGAGCAGTTCGTGCCGTTCGACTACGAGGTGTCGATCATCGGAGCACGCGCGCGCGATGGCAGCACCGCGATCTATCCCCTCAATCGCAATCTGCATCACGCCGGCATCCTGCGCCTCACGCTCGCGCCCTGGCCGGCCGCGCGCCTCGAACGCGCCGCGGCCACCGCCCTGCGTCGCGTGCTGCAGACGTACCGCTACGTCGGGGTGCTCGCCATCGAGTTCTTCGTGCATCGCGGGCGCCTGCTCGCCAACGAGATGGCCCCGCGCGTACACAACTCGGGGCACTGGAGCATCGAGGGAGCGGTCACCAGCCAGTTCGAGAACCACCTGCGCGCGATCACCGGACTGCCGCTCGGCAGTACCGCGCCGCGCGGACACGCTGCGATGATCAACCTGATCGGCACGCTGCCCGCCGCCCGCACGCTGCTGGCCGAGACGGGACTGCACTGGCACGACTACGGCAAGGATCCCCGCGAGGGCCGCAAGCTCGGGCACTGCACGCTCGTGGAGACGAGCGCCACGCGGCGTGACGCGCGCGCGCACGCGCTGCTGGCGCGGCTCTATCCGGACCTGGCACAGTTGCCGGCATGGCCCCACCCCGCGCACGTGCGGCCGTAGTATCCTGCCGAGGATGTACGCCGAGCTGTTCAGGCTGCGGGAGCTGCCGTTCCGGCTCACCCCGGACCCGGAGTTCCTATACCTCAGCAAGGCGCACGCGCGCGCCAAGGCCTACATGGAGTCGACCCTGTGGTTCACGGACGGCTTCGTGGTGATCACCGGGGAGATCGGTTGCGGCAAGACCACGCTGATCGAGACCTTCCTGCACGAGATGCAGGACGACGTGCTGGTTGCGCAGATCAATCAGACGCAGGTTTCCGCCATCGAGTTCCTGCAGACCCTGCTCGCGCAGTTCGGCTTCAAGCCCTTCCAGATGCGCAAGGCCGAGCTGCTGGCGACGCTCAAGGACTTCCTGCTCGAGCAGCACGAGCAGGGCCGAAAAACCGTGCTGGTGATCGATGAGGCTCAGAACCTCTCGCAGCGCGTGCTCGAGGAGATCCGGCTGCTCTCGGGCATCGAGACGACCAAGGAGAAGGTGCTGCGCATCATCCTGGCGGGACAGCCGGAGCTGAACGACAAGCTCGACGCCCCCGAGCTCGAACAGCTCGTGCAGCGCATCCGTCTGCGCTTTCACCTGCAGCCGCTGTCCCCCGCCGACACCAGCGCCTACATCCTGCACCGGCTCGACGTTGCCGGCTCGGAACGGCGCGAGATCTTCGCGCCAGCGACCTTCGAGCTCATCTACCGCTACACCGGCGGGGTGCCACGCCTGGTCAATACGCTGTGCGACACGGCGATGCTCGCCGCCTCCAATGCCAATCGCGACACCGTCGGCCTGGAGGACGTGCAGGCGGCGATCAGCGAGCTGCAGTGGGTCGAGTACGCCTCGCGCACCGGCACGCGCCTGATGCGCCTGCGCCGCGACGGCACCCCGGATCTGTCGCACTTCGGCGGCGCGACCGCCGGCGGCAGCGCCGGCGTCATGGCCGGCGCCGTGGCCGGGGCCGCGGCCGGCGCTGCGGAGGCGGCGGTCGGCCGCGGCGGCGAGCGCGCCGCCAACCACGACAACGGTCCCGCCTACGCACGCATCCTGCTGGCCAGCGGCGGTCACACGCTCAGCAGTCAGCTGCTGTACGCCGGCAGGCTGATCATCGGCCGTACCGCGGCCAACGACCTGCAGATCGACAGCCGCTTCGTCAGCCGCCATCACTGTCAGATCGTGACCACCCCGCGCAGCTGCATCATCGAGGATCTCAACAGCACCAATGGGATATTTGTGCAGGGAAAGCGCGTGCGCTACCACCACTTGAACGACGGCGACGTGGTCACCCTCGGCCAGCACGAGCTGCTGTACGTCGATGAGCGCTCGCAGCTGGCGAGCGCCGCCGAGGAGCACGGCGCCACCACCGTGCTGCCCGAGCACGAGCACGCGCAACTGGTCGACCCGCACGCTCAGCTCAGCGACGCGCCGCAGGACTGACCCGCGCGCGGCGGGGAGGCCGCGGGATCGGCGCCGTCGGCGCGGGTTCGCGCGCAGCCGCGTCAGCCGCGCGATGGATCAGCCCGTGCCCCCCACCGTCAGCCCGTCCACCCGCAGTGTCGGCTGACCTACTCCCACCGGCACGCTCTGACCCTCCTTGCCGCACACACCCACGCCCTCATCGAGCTTGAGGTCGTTGCCGACCATCGTGACCCGCGTGAGCACGTCGGGACCGTTGCCGATCAGGGTCGCCCCCTTGATGGGGGCGCCGAGCCGGCCGTTTTCGATCAGATAGGCCTCGCTGGCCGAGAACACGAACTTGCCGGAGGTGATGTCCACCTGCCCGCCGCCGAAGTTCACCGCATAGATGCCCCGCTGCACCGAGGCGAGGATCTCGCCCGGATCATGCGGCCCGGGCCGCATGTAGGTGTTGGTCATGCGCGGCATGGTCACGTGCGCGAACGACTCGCGCCGGCCGTTGCCCGTGGGGCGCATGCCCATGAGCCGCGCGTTCAGACGGTCCTGCATGTAGCCGCGCAGCACCCCGTCCTCGATCAAGGTGGTGCACTGGGTCGGAGTACCCTCGTCGTCGATGTTGAGCGAACCGCGCCGCCGCGGCAGCGCGCCGTCGTCCACCACGGTGCAGCCCGGCGCCGCCACGCGCTCGCCCAGGCGATTGCTGAACGCCGAGGTGCCCTTGCGGTTGAAATCGCCCTCGAGCCCGTGGCCGATCGCCTCGTGCAGCAGCACCCCGGGCCAGCCCGGGCCGAGCACCACGGTCATGGGGCCCGCGGGGGCCGGCACGGCTTCCAGGTTCACCAGCGCCTGGCGCACGGCCTCGCGTCCCAGCGCGAGCGGCCGCTCTTCCGCGACCAGCTCCTCGAGCGTGTAGCGCCCGCCGCAACCCGCATAGCCCTGCTCACGCCGACCCGCCTGCTCGACGATGACGGTGACGTTCATGCGCACCAGCGGGCGTACGTCCGCCGCGAGCACCCCGTCGCTGCGCGCCACCATCACCAGCTCGTAGGAGGCGCTCACGCTCGCCATGACCTGTATCACGCGCGGGTCGATGCGGCGCGTCTCGCGGTCGATGCGCTCGAGCCAGGCCACCTTGTCCTCGTCGGCGAGCGCCGTGCGCGGATCCACCGGCAGGTACAGCTGGTGGCCGCTGACCTGGTGCCAGGCCTGTACCGGATGAGGGCTACCCGTGCCCGCGATGGCGCGCGCGGCGCGCGCCGCCTCCTCCAGCGCGGGGGGCATGATCTCGTCGGAGTAGGCGAAACCGGTCTTCTCTCCCGCCAGCGCGCGCACCCCGACGCCCTGCTCTATGCTGGCATTGCCCTCCTTGACGATGCCGTCCTCGAGCGCCCAGCTCTCCTCACGCGACAGCTGGAAGTACAGATCCGCGGCATCCACGCGGGCACCCAGCACCAGCTCCAGCGCGCGTTCCACGCGCCCCTCGTCCAGCCCCGCGGGGACCAGGATCCCCTCGCGTGCCAGGCGCAGCGGGTCGCGGGACATGCCGCCGGGTGAATCGGCGCTGCCGGATGAGCCCGATGAGCCCGTGCTGCCCGATGAGCCCGGGCCCCCGGATGAGCCGGTGCCGCTGCGTACGCCGCTGATGCTGTACATGCTGTTCCTGGGGCTGCCCCTGGGGCTGTTCCTGGGTGCCCGACCGTACCGGGTGCGGCGCCCGCCCGGACGGGGCCCGCCCGCTCACAATACCCGATGCGACAGGGCGGGGAAACGTTGCCGCGTCTCTTCCTGCGCCGCCATATCCAGCGTCGCCGTGACCATGCCCGTGCCCTCGGACAGCCGCGCCAGCACCGCACCCCAGTAATCCACGATCAGGCTGTCCCCGTAGGTATCGCGACCGCTGGCGTGCCGTCCCCACTGTCCCGCCGCCACCACGTAGCAAAGGTTCTCGATGGCGCGTGCGCGCAGCAGCGTCTCCCAGTGCGCGCGACCCGTGGGTACGGTGAACGCGGCCGGCACCGTGAACCACTGCGCACCGCCGGCGGCCATCAGCCGGTAGAGCTCCGGAAAGCGCACGTCATAGCACACCGACAGCCCGAGCAGGCCTGCCGGAGTCGGCACCAGCACCGGACGCGAGCCCGGCGCGATGTGGGCCGACTCGCGGTAGCTCTCTTCACGCCCGGGAATGTCCACGTCGAACAGGTGGATCTTGTCGTAGCGCGCCACGCGGCGGCCGTTGTCGTCGTACACCAGGCAGGCGGCCGCGACGCGCTCGCCGGGGTTGTCAGCGAGCGGCGTCGTGCCGGCCACGATCCACAGGCCAAGCTGCCGCGCCCGCTCGGAGAGGAAGTGCTGCACCGGCCCCTCGCCATCGGGCTCGGCGATGGCCCGCTTGTCCGCGTCACGCCGACCCATGAACGAGAAGTTCTCCGGCAGCAGCGCAACGCGCGCCCCCGCATCGCCGGCCTGCTGCAGCAGGCGTGCCGCGACCTCGAGATTCGCGCTCACATCGGGGCCGGAGGTCATCTGCAGGGCGGCAACGGTTACGGGCGCAGCCGAATTCATTCTCGTCTCCTGATCGGGCGTCGATCGGGCGCGGGCCGGTGCGCCGCGGCGCCTCGCCCCGGCCTCGTCCGCACTGGCTGCCACAGCGGCACGCCCGCCTCGGCCAGCAGCGTCGCCGTCTCGAACAGCGGCAGACCGACCACTCCCGAGTAGCTGCCGTGCAGCTCCTCGACGAACACCGCGCCCAGTCCCTGAATGGCATAGGCACCGGCCTTGTCGCGTGGCTCGCCACTGTCCCAGTAGGCGGCGCACTCGGTGGCGCTCAGGCGCCGCAGTCGCACTTCGCTTTGCGACAGCAACGAGCGTACTCCGTCCGCGCCGGCCAGCGCCACCGCCGTGAGCACCCGGTGGCTGCGTCCCGACAGGCGTGCCAGCATGCTCAGCGCCGCCGCCCGATCCGCGGGCTTGCCGAGCATCTCCTCGTCGAGCAGTACGGCGGTATCGGCCCCGAGCACCGGCAGGGAGGTTCGCCGCGCGCAGCGCACCTGCAGCGCCTTCTGCTCGGCCAGCCTCAGCACGCAGCGCTCGATCGGCTCGCCGGGCTCGCGCCGCTCGTCGAGCGCGGCGGGCACGGCGTGGTAGCTCACGCCAATCTGCGCCAGCAGCTGCGCGCGCCGGGGCGAGGCCGAAGCCAGAATCAGGGCCGGCGCGGCCCCCGAGCCGGACGGGGGGCTCACACCGCGGCCGCCGGCGGCATGCGGCGCGAGTGCGTCCCCGGGGATGCGTGCGGGGGCGCCCCCAAGCGCGCCTCCGGCCGCGGCACACTCACGCGCGATGGTAGGGATGCCCGGCGAGCAGGCTCGCGGCGCGGTAGAGCTGCTCGAACAGCAGCACGCGCGCCAGCGCGTGGGGCAGGGTCAGGCGCGACAGCGACCAGCGCAGCCGGGCGCGATCGAGCAGCGCGGCGTCGATTCCGTCCGCTCCACCAATGATGAACACCAGCGGCTCGCCGCGGCCTCGCAGACCCGCCAGCCAGTCGGCCAGCTCGCGGGTACTCCATTCGCTGCCCCGCTCGTCCAGTGCCACGACGTAGTCGCGCTCGCCGAGCAGGCCGAGAATCGCGCGCGCCTCCAGCGCGCGGGCCCGTGCGGCGGCACCGCCGCCCGCGCCGCGCGCCGCCGGTGCCACCTCCGTGAGCGTCAGGCGCCACGGCGCCCGCAGGCGCCGCCGATACTCCTCGCAGGCCGCGGCGACCCAGCCGGGCATGCGCGTGCCGACGGCGAGCACCCGCAGGCGCAAGCGGCGGGCTCACGGTCCGCCGGCGCGCACCCGTCGCGGCCGTTGCCGTGGCCGCGTCGGGGCCGCGCGGCGCGCGCGGCGACCGTCGACGCCGTGGACACCGTCAGCGCCGTCAGCGCCGTCGGCATCCGGTGGCCGCCGTCCGGCGGCGGCGCCACCCTGACCTGCGCCGCTCGCGGCCGACTGCTCCCACAGCTGCTCGATGGCGTAGAACTCGCGCACCCGGGGCAACATCACGTGCACGATGACGTCCTGCAGGTCGACCAGCACCCATTCACCGTCGCGGCTGCCCTCCACACCCATCGGGCGACGCCGCTCATCACGCGCCCGATCGACGACATGCTGTGCGATCGCACGCACGTGCCGGTCGGAAGTGCCGGAGGCCACCACCATGGCGTCGGCGACGTCGGTCATGCCGCGCACGTCCAGCACCCTGATATTCACGGCCTTCATCTCGTCCAGCGCCGCGACCACCAGCTGCTCGAGCGCGGATCGACGGCGCGGCGCGCGAGGCGGACTCCTGGGGTGTCTCCTCATCGGTTGCGGGCAGCATAGCACCCGCTGCTCGTGATGAGGTCACGGACCGCATCGGGTACCAGATAGCGCAGATCCCGGCCCGAGCCGACCACGGCGCGCAGGTCGGTGGAGGCGATCTCCAGCTGCGTGACCGCCTGCACATAGATGCGCCCGGCCGGCGCGCCGTGCAGCTCACGCACGCTGCCGGTGCCGCGATCCACCATCAGCTTGCCCAGCGGACCCATCATCGGCGCCTTCCAGCCCGGCCGATGCGCGACCACGACGTGACAGAGCTCGAAGATCTCGCGCCAGCGATGCCAGGTCGGCAGGCCGAGGAAGGCATCCATGCCCAGCAGCAGGCACAGCGAATGCTGGGGGAAATCGGCGCGCAGCTCCATCAGCGTATCCACGGAATAGGACACCCCGCCGCGGCGCGTCTCACGGTCATCGACCACGAATCCCGGCTGGCCCACGACCGCCGCGCGCACCATCTGCACGCGCAGTTCCGCGGGCGCGAGCGGCTGCTCGCGATGCGGCGGGTTGCCGCTGGGCAGGAAGCGCACCTGCGCGAGCCTGATCCCCTGCAGCAGCTCGAAGGCGGTGCGCAGGTGACCGTAGTGGATGGGATCGAAGGTGCCGCCGAACAGGCCGATGGGAGCTTCTGGCATGCCGCGCCAAGTGTGGTGGGCGGCGCCGGCTTGCGCAAGCCGGGCGCCAGGCGCCGTCCGCTCAGCCGCCGGGCCCCGCGGCCGCCAACGGCGGCGGCACCCCGGAAACGCCGCAGAGCTCGGCCGTCAGCCACGCCAGCTCGTCCCACGGATCCCCAACGGCCAGGCCCTTGGCCAGCCGGTCGACCCGCACGGCGCGCGCCACGAGCCGCTGCAGCGACGGGGCGCGGCGGACCGGGGCTTGCCCGGAGGGCGAGGCCGACCCCGCCTGCGCCCCCAGCGCCGCGTCCGGCAGCTCCCGCAGCACACGCAGCACGGCCCAGAGCACCAGAGTCGGCTCGGTGCCCTCGGCCCGCAGGCTGCCGAGAATGCGCAGCGAGCGCACGGCGTCGCACGAGCGCAGCGCCTCTGCCAGAGCAAAGACGTCGAAGCGGGCGCTGTCGGCGCTGCCTGCGATCACCTCCGCGACGCCCACACGCGCCCCGGGCGGCTGCAGCAGCGCAAGCTTGCTGATCTCCTGCTGCGCGGCCAGCAGGTTGCCTTCGCTGCGCTCCGCCAGCAGTGCCAGCGCCGCCGGATCGGCCGACAGCCCCGCCGCGGCCAGGCGCGCGCGCAGCCAATCGCGCAGCCGCTCGCGCTCCACCGGCCACACCGGCACCCACGCGCCCTGCGCCTGGATCGCGCGCACCCAGGCCGCGCCCTGCGCCTCGCGGTCGAGCCGGCCGCTGACGATCAGCACCAGCAGGGATTCGCCGGCGGCCCCGAGCAGCGCCTGCAGCGTCGCCGCGCCGCTCGCGCCCGGCTTGCCGGTCGGCAGACGGATCTCCACGATACGTCGCTCGGCGAACAGCGACAGCGACTGTGCGGCCTGCAGGGTCGCCTCCCATACCGCGTTGCCGCGCTCGATGAAGAACACCTCGCGCTCGGAGAAACCGCCCGCGCGCGCGCGCGCGCGGATCGCATCCACTGCCTCCTGCACCAGCAGCGGCTCGTCGCCGGACACCAGGTAGACCGGCAGCAGCCGCCCCTTGAGCTGCTGCGTCAGAGTCTCGGGCGACAGCCTCATACGCCGGACACGCGATTGTGTTGCATTGCGTGGATATTCTAAGCTGCAGCTTACTGTGCGAGGGTGCCGTACACGGGCACCGCCGCGGCGGAGCCCAGGCTCATGACCACCCTTTTCGAGCGCATCATCCGCGGCGACATCCCGGCGAGCTTCGTGTATCGCGATGAGCAGGTGGTCGCTTTCCGGGATATTCACCCGCGCGCCCCGGTGCATCTGCTGATCGTGCCGGTCAAGCCGATTCCCACCGCCAACGACGTGACCGAGGCCGATGCGGCGCTGCTCGGCCACATGTTCGTCGTGGCCGCGCAGCTGGCCCGGCGCGAAGGCATCTGCGACGACGGCTACCGCCTCATCGTCAACTGCAACCAGCATGGGGGTCAGGAGGTGTTCCACCTGCACCTGCACCTGCTCGGAGGCAAGCCGCTCGGTCCGATGGTGTCCGTGTGAGCGCGGCGCGCCGGCGTGCACCTCGGCCTGCGCGGCGCGCAGTGCCCGCGCGTCGTTCAAAACCTGCGCGCAGCTCGACGCGTGGCGCAAAGCCCGCGCGTTCCGCCGGCGCTCCGAGCGCGCTCTATCCGCCCGTCCGGCCCTATCGGCGCGGCTACCTGCGCGTCTCGGCGCTGCACGAGATCCACTACGAGCAGTGCGGCAACCCGCAGGGCAAGCCCGCGGTCTTCCTGCACGGGGGGCCGGGTGGAGCGATCGATGCGACGATGCGGCGGCTGTTCGACCCCAGGCGCTACCGCCTCGTGCTGTTCGATCAACGCGGCTGCGGTGCCAGCCGCCCGCACGGCGAGCTGCGCGAGAACACGACCTGGGACCTGGTCGCCGACATCGAGGCGCTGCGCACCCATCTGGGCATCGAGCGCTGGCTGGTGTTCGGCGGCTCCTGGGGCTCCACGCTGGCGCTCGCCTACGCCGAGCGCCACCCCGAGCGCGTCAGCGAGCTGATCCTGCGCGGCATCTTCCTGCTGCGCCGATCGGAGCTCGAGTGGTTCTACCAGAACCCGCACGGCGCGGCTTCCCTCTTCCCGGATCTGTGGGAAAAGTACCTGCAGCCCATCCCACCCGCCGAGCGCGGCGACCTGATGCAGGCCTATTACCGCCGCCTGACCGGCGGCGACGCCGCGGTCCGCAACGCCGCCGCCCGCGCCTGGGGCCTGTGGGAGGCGGCGACCAGCTTTCTGCGCCCCAATGCCGCATATCTGGCCAAATTCGACAACCCCGATTACGCCGCTGCCTTCGCCGGCATCGAGGCGCACTACTTCGTGAACGGCGGCTTTCTGGATGGCGACGACCAGCTGCTGCGCGAGGCGGGACGCATCCGTCATATCCCGGGCGTCATCGTGCAGGGTCGCTACGACGTGGTCTGCCCGGCGCGCAGCGCCTGGGACCTGCACCGCGCGTGGCCCGAGGCGCGGCTGCACCTGGTGCCCGATGCCGGACACTCCGCCTTCGAGCCGGGCATCGCCCGCGAGCTGGTGGCCGCCACCGACCGGTTTGCCCGATGACACCACGGGAGGGGTCATGGCGCTGATCGTGCTCGTGTCCATCCTGGCCATCCTGCAATTCTTCTTCTTCGCCGGCATGGTCGGCAGGGCCCGCAGCCGCTACGGCGTCAGCGCGCCGGCGGTCAGCGGCCACGAGATGTTCGAGCGCTACTACCGCGTGCAGATGAACACGCTCGAGCTGCTGGTGATGTTGCTGCCGGCGCTGTGGTTCGCGGCGCTGTACGTGCGGCCGATCTGGCCGTTCATCCTGGGCATCGTCTACCTCGTCGGTCGCACCCTCTATTGGCGCGCCTACATCGCGGCTCCCGCCAGGCGCGGCCCCGGCTTCGGTCTGAGTATGCTGCCGATCCTGATCCTGCTGGGGATCGGGCTGGTCGGGTGCCTGTGGCAGCTGCTGCGGGGCCGGGTTTGACGGCGAAGTTCCGCAGCCTTGCCGCGCTTCACGGTTCCGGGGCTGCTTCCGCACTACCATTCGAACTATCATGGGGCCGCGTTCTGGACCTGGACGCACACCAGGGTCGGGCCGGGCCGCGCCATCCACAATCACCGTATGAATGGGACTACTGCGCCGCGATGCAAACTCACACCATCCGTCATCAGCCCCTCCACGCTCGGCGATCCCATGGCCGGCGAGCGCCATTCCGCGTCCCGAGAGCTCCGAGCGCACTCGCGTGCGCGGCGCTCGGCCTGCTGATCGCCGCTGCGGTGGCGCCGCCGGCGCTGGCGGCAGCGCCTGCTGCGGCCGGCGGCACGGCAGGCGCATCGGCGGCGCGCAGCACCGCGTCCGCGCACGCCGCGGGTGCGTCGGACACCGCCGCGCTGCACGCGCTCGGGGTTCTGCTGGAACGACAGCTCGGCGACTTTCAGCTGACGGAATCCGAATTCCGCGCCGTGGCTCAGGGATTCGCCGACGGCTACCGGCATCCCGCCGAGGCCAAGAGTGCCAGCGCGTACGTGCCGCAACTGAAGGCACTGGAGAGCTCGCGCATGCTGGCCGCCTCGCAGCGCGAGGAGCGCGCCGGGCAGCGCTTCCTGGATCGCGTCGCGAGTCTGCCGCGCGCGCACAAGACCGCCAGCGGCATGGTCTACCTGCCGATCGTCGAGGGGGCGGGAGCGTCGCCGAAGAACGGCGACATGGTCACCGTGCAGTACACGGGCCGGCTGATCGACGGCAGCGTGTTCGACAGCTCGGCGCAGCACGGTGGCTCGGCGACCTTCGCGCTCGGACGGATCATCCCCTGCTGGACCGAGGGTCTGCAGCTCATGAAGGTGGGGGGCAGGGCGCGTCTGGTTTGCCCCGCATCACTGGCGTACGGAGAGCGCGGCGCCGGTGGAGTGATCAAGCCCGGGGCGACACTGGACTTCGAGGTGCGGCTGCTCGCGGTGCGCGCGGGACCGCCGCTACCGACTCTGCCGGCGCCGCCGCGCGTGCCGGGCGGCGGCGCGGCCGCGATTCCTCACTAGGCTTGCCCCACGCCCGCTGACCCCGGGGTCAGCGGGGACCCCGGGGTCCCCGCGGTTCCCTCGGTGGGCACGGCTGCGAGGCGTACCCGGCCGGTGCGCGCCGCGGCCTCGTCGATGAGTCCCTGCGCGACAAGCCAGGCACGCGCCTGCTGCGCATCGCGCTCGAACCACGCCCCCGCCGAGCCCAGGCGAAAGCTGTAACCCCACGCGTCCATGTCCGCGCACAGGCGCGCGCGGCCCACGCCGGGCAGCGCATCCGCCATCAGCACCTGCAGGTAGCAGACCGCCTCCTCCTCCCGGTCATCGCCGCCGGCATCGCGATCCAGGCGCGCGCGCCGCTGCGGGCTCATGCACGCGAAGTGCGCCGCTTCGTGCAGCACCGAGTGCAGTGGCGTGTCGGCGCGAGCGAACAGGACCTCGCCGGCGAGCCCGGCCTCGCTGCCGCCCCAAAAGGAGCTGGGGATGTCGGTGCCGCAGGGCACGAGCCGCAGCCGCAGTCCGTAGCCGCCGAGCAGCCGCTCGAGTGCCTCGCGCTCGATCCCGGCCAGCTCGATCACAGCGTCGACAGCCGCCGCATCACCACACCGGCGAGCTCGCGCGCCATTGCCGCGGTGAGGATCTGCTGCTCGCGCTGCTTGGCGAGCTGCGCACTCTCCGCATAGCTGTAGTCCTGCACCACCATGCGCTGCTCCGGCGCGATCAGCTGGCGTCCGCCGGCCGCGTCCACCGCGAAGCGGACCGTATACGTCAGCTCGTATTCGGTCGGCACATTGAGCGTCGAGACGGTGAGGATGACGTTGCTGGTCTGGTCGGCGAGCACGCGAATCACGACCGCGGAGGGATCCTTGACATCGTCGGTGAGGTGCGAGCCTGCCGCCAGCAGCGCCCGGCGCAGCCCGAAATAAAAGTCCGTTTCGGTGTCGACCGAGTCGATCCGCACCTTCGCCAGCGCGGCTGGCAGGTGATAGCGCCCCTCGAGATGAAAGCCGCAGCCGCCCAGCGACGTGCAGGCCACGACGCACGCGAGCGCGGCGGCGCGCAGAGCCGCGGCGGTGAGCGCCGTGCTCATATCACCAGGTTGACGAGCTTGTCGGGCACGTGGATGGCCCGACGCACCACCTTGCCGGCGAGGAAGCGCTGCACGGTGGGATCGGCAAGCGCCGCGTCGAGCGCGAGCTGCCGCTCGGCGCCCGCCGGCAGGCGCACGCGGCCGCGCAGCTTGCCATTGACCTGCACGATCAGCTCCACGATCGACTGCGCCAGCGCGTCCGGATCCGGCTCGGGCCAGCGCTCCTCGATGATCGCGCCCGCATGCCCGAGCCCGTGCCAGAGCGCATGGCAGATGTGCGGTACGATCGGCGAGAGCGACAGCACCGCGATCTCGAGCGCCTCCTGACGCACCGCCCGGGCCGTCGCGTCGCCCTCCTCATAGTGTCTCACTGCCTTGATCAGCTCCATGACGGCCGAGCAGGCGGTGTTGAAGGCGCGCCGCTGACCGATGTCCAGGCTGACCTTGGCGAGGGTCTGGTGCGCGACGCGCCGCAGCTCGCGGCCGGCCGTGCTGAGCGCAGACACCTGCAGCGGCGGGGCCGCACCCTGGCTCGCGTGCTCGTACACCGCACCCCACAGCCGGTGCAGGAAGCGGTGGCTGCCGTTCACACCCTCGTCGGACCACTCCAGCGACTGCTCGGGCGGCGCTGCCGCCATGGTGAACAGCCGCGCGGTGTCGGCGCCGTACTGCTCCACCAGCGCCTGGGGATCCACGCCGTTGTTCTTCGACTTGGACATCGTCCCCAACCCCTCGTACTCGACCGGCTGCCCGTCGATCAGCGATAGGGCGCTGCGCCCCTGCCGGTCATCGGAGCGCCGTTCGACCTCGGCGGGATTGACGAATTCGCGCCGGCCGTCCGCGAGCCTGCGGCAATAGATGTGGTTCAGCACCATGCCCTGGGTGAACAGATTCGCGAACGGCTCGGACAATCGCACCAGCCCCAGGTCACGCATCGCGCGCGTCCAGAAGCGCGAGTACAGCAGGTGCAGGATCGCGTGCTCGATGCCGCCGACGTACTGGTCCACGGGCAGCCAGTAGTCCACGCGCTCATCCAGCGCGCGCTGCGCCTGGTCCACGCAGGCGTAGCGCAGGAAGTACCACGACGAATCCACGAAGGTATCCATCGTGTCGGTCTCGCGCCGCGCGGGCGCATCGCACGCGGGACAGCGGCAGTTGACGAACTCGGCGCAGCGCGCCAGCGGATTGCCGCTGCCGTCGGGGACCAGATTCTCGGGCAGCACCACCGGCAGCTGCGCGTCGGGCACCGGCACCTCGCCGCAGCGCTCGCAGTGAATCAGCGGGATGGGACAGCCCCAGTAGCGCTGGCGCGAGATGCCCCAGTCACGCAGGCGCCACTGCACGCGTCGCGCGCCGCGTCCGGCGCGCTCGAGCGCCGTCGCGATCGCCTCGACGGCCGCGAGCGACGTCAGGCCGGAAAAGGCGCCGGAATCGATCAGCACGCCGGGCTCGGCGTACTCGGGCTGCCAGCTCTCGCCGACACGCTCGTAGGCCGCCCGCGCCGAGCTCACCACCGTGCGTACCGGCAGGCCATAGCGGCGCGCGAACTCGAAATCGCGCTCATCGTGCGCCGGCACGCCCATGACGGCGCCCTCGCCGTAGGCCATCAGCACATAGTTCGCCACCCAGAGCGGAATCGCCGCGCCGGTGAAGGGATGCCGCAGATGCAGCCCCGTGGCCATGCCGCTCTTCTGCGCGGTGGCGACATCCGCCTCCATGGTGCTGCCGCGGCGGCACTGCTCCACGAAGGCCGCGAGGCGCGCATCGCGCGCGGCGGCGGCCTGCGCGAGCGGATGCTCGGCCGCGAGCGCCACGAACGTGACGCCGAACAGCGTGTCGGCGCGCGTGGTGAAGACCTTCACTCCCGCCGCGGGCGCCGCGGCCCGCTCCAGCAGCGCACGGGTATCCGCGGCGTAATCGAACAGCACTTCCACGCCCTGGCTGCGCCCGATCCAGTTCGCCTGCATGACGCGCACGCGCTCGGGCCAGCCGTGGAGCTCATCCAGCGCGGCGAGCAGCTCCTCGGCGTAGGCCGTGATGCGCAGGTAGTACATCGGCACGTCGCGCTTCTCCACCGGCGCGCCGGTGCGCCAGCCGCGGCCGTCGATGACCTGCTCGTTGGCGAGCACGGTCTGATCGACCGGATCCCAGTTCACCACCCCGGTCTTCTTGTAGGCGAGGCCGCGCTCGCGCATGCGCAGGAACAGCCACTGGTTCCAGCGGTAGTACGACGCGTCACAGGTCGCGAGCTCGCGCGACCAGTCGATGCCGAATCCCAGCGATTGCAGCTGGCGGCGCATGTACGGGATGTTGTCGCGCGTCCAGAGCGCCGGCGGCACGCCGTTGGCGATCGCGGCGTTCTCCGCCGGCAGCCCGAAGGCATCCCAGCCCATCGGCTGCAGCACGTTGTAGCCGCGCATGCGCATGAAGCGCGCGACCACGTCCCCGATGGTGTAGTTGCGCACGTGCCCCATGTGCAGCCGGCCCGACGGGTACGGGAACATCGACAGACAGTAGTACTTGGGCGCGTCCGCGCGCTCGCGCCGCGCCACGAAGGTGGCGTGTCGTTGCCAATGCTCCTGGGCCGCGCGCTCCACGGCCGCGGCGTCGTATCGCTCCTGCATCCGGCGGCGCCGAATGCTACTGCAGCGAGATCGTGACGATCAGCTGCTGCGGCATGCCGTTGATCTCGCGCTGGATCAGCAGCGTCCACTCGCGGCCGCTCTTGACCGCGCGCTGGAACTCGGCGATGTCATTGATGCGCACGCGATTGATGCTGAGGATCACATCACCGCCCTGCAGCATGGCGTCGGCCGCCGGCCCGGTGGCGCTGACGATCACGATGCTGCCGCGCGTCTTGAGCTGCGCCTTCTCCGCGACCGTCAGGGTGCGCACCGTCAGCCCGATGCTGTTGGCATTGGCCGAGCCGCTCGGCCCGGCGCCCGCGTTGGCGCTCTCGGGGCTCTCACGCAGCTCGCCCACGCGCACGTCCACCCCGACGATATGGCTGTCGCGCCACACCTGCAGGTGCGCGGTCTGTCCCGGGCGGATCGCGGCGATCATCGAGGGCAGCTGGTCGGAGTCCACGACGTTCTGGCCGTCGACGCTCAGAATGATATCCAGCGGCTGGATGCCGGCCTTGTCCGCCGGCCCGCCCGGCTCCACCGAGGCCACCGCTGCGCCGCGCGGATAGGGCATTCCCAGGTTCTGCGCGGTCGCCGCGCTGACCTCCTGGATGGTGACCCCGATGCGCCCGCGCACGACGTGCCCGGTCTTGATGAGCTGATCGGCGACGTCGACCGCCACGTTGATGGGAATGGCGAACGAGATGCCCTCATAGACGCCGGTCTGGCTGTAGATCTCCGAGTTGATCCCGACCACCTGACCCTGGAGGTTGAAGAGCGGGCCGCCCGAGTTGCCGGGGTTGACCGGCACGTCCGTCTGGATGAAGGGCACGTAGCCATTGTCGAGCGCCCGGGCGGTGGCGCTGACGATTCCCGCGGTGACGGTATTCTCGAAGTTGAAGGGCGAGCCGATCGCCATCACCCATTGGCCGGGACGCAGCGTGTTCGAGTTGCCGATCGACACCTCCGGCAGGTTGCCCTGGGCGCTGATCTTGATCACCGCGATATCGGTCTTGTCATCGATCCCGACCACCTTGGCCTCGTACTCGCGCCGATCGGTGAGCGTGACCGTGACCTTGGTGGCATTCTTCACCACGTGCGCGTTGGTGAGGATGTAGCCGTCCTGGCTGACGATGAAACCCGAGCCGACCCCGCGGATCGGCGCGAAATTGCGCGGCTGCGGCGCGGGGATGCCGAAACGGCGGAAGAAGTCGCCGAACGGATTGTCCTCGTCGCCGCCGCCCTGATCGCTGTTGTCCTGGTCCGCCGGCGCCTGTTCGACCACCTGCACGTTGACCACCGCGGGCCCCACCTGCTGTACCAGTCCGGAGAAGTCGGGCAGGCCGCGCGCCGCCGCCGCGGTGGCCTGGGGCGAAACGGTGATCACCCCGGTGCGAAACAGGCTGCCTGCGCTGCCCTGCGTATCGGCGGCGGCAGCCGCGCCGGAAGGCGGCGAACAGGCTGCGAATAAGCTGACGAACAAGATGGCGCACAGCAGCCGCCGGCTCGCGTCCCGATGAGACATAGGTTACTCCGAGGCCCTGAAAGGGCTGAATGATAGACCAGCCCGGCTGCGAGCGGCTCGTGTCGATGACAATACTCTGCGCCCGGCCGCCAGGGCCGCCGCCAGCAGTCCCAGGAGCACTATCGGGTCATTGCCGTAGCGGGCGAACGGCGGCAGGCCGGCGCGCGGCTGCACGCTCCCGGTGAGCACCCAGGGCCGGAACTGCGGCGCCTGCTCCAGCACCTGTCCGCGCGCGCCCACCAGCGCCGATACTCCGTCATTGCCGGCGCGGATCAGCGGCCGCGCCGCCTCCATGGCCCGCATGCGCGCGATCTGGAAGTGCTGGTAGCGCACCCAGGAGTGCCCGAACCACGCATCGTTGGTGACGTTGACGAGCAGCTGCGCCCCCTGGCGCAGCTGCGGCAGCGCGGCGCTGCCGAAGGCGTCCTCGTAGCAGACGCTCGGCGCCAGCAGCGTGCCGCCGGCGTGGATCAACGGCTGCACCGCCGGGCCCGCCGTGAAATCCGAGTGCGGCAGATTCATCAGCCGCAGCCACGAGCGGATGAAGGCGGGCACCGGGAAGTACTCCGCGAACGGCACCAGATGATGCTTGTCGTAGAAGCTGACGCGATCGGCGAGGGTCATGATCGAGTCGTACCAGCGGTCGGCCTCGTCGACCCGCAGGATCCCCATGATGACGTCCGAGCCGTGCATGCGCGCCCGCGAATAGATCTGCCCGAGGTACTGCACCTCGTAACTGGCCGGCTCGGTCAACGCGGACTCGGGCCAGACGATCAGCCGCGCGCCGAGCGCGCGTTGCTCGAGGCGCGCGTACAGCGCCTCGGTGGGAGCGACATTCTCCTCCTGCCATTTGATGTCCTCCGGGACCGCCCCCTGCAGCACCGCCACGCTCACGGGCGGCCCGGCGGGGTGCGTCCAGGCCACACGGCCGAGACCTGCGCCGATCGCCCAGGGCAGCAGCAGCGCCGCCGCCGCCCACGCGCGCACGCGACCGCGGGCGCGCACCAGCGCCACCAGCGCGCCGCTGCCCACGAGCAGCAGCGCCGAGATGCCGTACACGCCCAGAACCGGCGCGAAGGACGCGAGCGGCGTGTCGGTCTGCGAATAGCCGAGGGAGAGCCAGGGAAAGCCCGACAGAAACCAGCCACGCCACCATTCCACCAGCAGCCACAGTGCGGGCAGTCCCACGAGCCAGCGCACGGCGCCCTGGGCCGGCAGCAGCCGGACGGCCAGGTACCCGAGCAGCGCCTGATAGAGCGCCATGATGCCCACCAGCGCCGCGACCAGGCCGAGCGCCAGCCAGGCGGGCGCCTGGCCGGGGCCGTGGATGCTGACGAACAGCCCGCAGGTACCCAGCCCGAAGGTGCCCGCCCCGAACCAGAATCCCGACCACGCGGCGGCCCGTGCGCTCGCACCCTCCCACAGCCACATCTGCAGCGCCGGCGCGAGGATCGCCAGCGGCCACAGCTGCAGCGGGGCGAATGCGCACGCCAGCGCCGCTCCCCCCGCCAGCGCCACCAGTGCGCGGGCCACGGCGGCCGCCGAGAGGCGCGGCCGCACGAGCGCAGGGAAACGCTCCGCCGCCTGCACCGGCCCTGCGTGCGCGTTACCGGCGACGGCCTCCGCCCCGGCCCCGACCCCGGCAACAGCCTCGACCCCGGCCCCCCCGGCTCCGGCGATGGATGGACTGCCGGCCTGCATCGTCACTCCAGGCTCGCCACGGGATGGACCTTCGCCGGGATGGTCACACGCAGCGTATCGATGCGGCGCCGGTCGGCGCGCGTCACCCGAAACTCGAGCTCACCCAGGCTCACGCTCTCTCCGCGCCGCGGCATGCGCCCGAACTGCTTCATGACCAGGCCGGCGATCGTATCGAACTCCTCCTCGGGCAGCTCCACGTTGAAATAGCGGTTGAAATCCCCGATGCGCGTGCTGCCGCGCACACTGAACTGCCGCTCGGCCTCGCGCCGGATGTCCTGATCGTCCTCCACGTCGAACTCATCATCGATGTCCCCGACGATCTGCTCGATGACGTCCTCGATCGTCACCAGACCGGCCACCCCGCCGTATTCGTCGATGACGATCGCCATGTGGTTGCGGTTGAGGCGAAACTCCTTGAGCAGCACGTTGAGCCGCTTGGACTCGGGCACGAACGTGGCAGGGCGCAGGTACTCGCGCATCTCGAACTCGGCGGGCATGCCCGTCGCGTACAGGCGCAGCAGGTCCTTGGCGAGCAGCACCCCGACGACGTCGTCGCGGTCGTCCGCGAGCACCGGATAGCGCGAATGGCCCGAGTCCACCACGGCCGCGAGGATCCGCGCGATCGGCTCCTCGCGCCGCAGGCACAGCATCTGCGCGCGCGGCACCATGATGTCGCGCACCTGCAGCTCGGCGACCTCGAGCACTCCCTCGAGCATCGCGAATGCGTCCGCATCGAGCAAGCCGCGCTGCTGCGCCTCATCGAGCATCTCGATGAGCTGCGAGCGATCCGCCAGCCGCGCGGCCAGCGTGCGCGTCAGTCGCGCGCGCCAGCGTCCGGTCGTGCCCGTCGACCCCTTGGCCATGCTCAGTGACTCCCGTGCGCGCCATCACGCGGGCCGCGCCAGCGGCGCGGGCCGCGCACACTCCGGACACCCCGCGGGCCCCGTGCGCTCGCCGCAGCGCTCAGCGCGCGCGGTACGGATTGGCGATCCCCAGCCCGCGCAGCACGCGCACCTCGCGCCGCCGCATGCGCCGCGCATCCGCGTCGCGCTCGTGATCGAATCCCGCCAGGTGCAGCGTGCCGTGCACCACCAGGTGCGCCCAGTGCGCCACCCGGGACTTGCCCTGCGCGCGCGCCTCGGTGCGCAGCAGCGCCGGACAGATCACCAGATCCCCGAGCAGCCCGCTCGTGCGCCGTGCGGCCGCGTCGGCCGGAAATGCCAGCACGTTGGTCGGCCGGTCCAGATGGCGGTAACGGGCGTTGAGCGCGCGGCTCGCGGCCGGCCCCACCAGCAGCACCGAGATCTGCGCGCCGCGCGCGCGCCGCCCGAGTGCCGCGCTCGCCCAGCGCGACAGCTGCCGCCCCCCCGGCGCCCCCGGCGCCGCGCGGCCGCCCGCGGCACGGCGCACGTCGATCGCCACGAGCGCCGCCGGGCGCGCCACCCTCATGGCTCACGGGCGCTTTCATGGGATTCATAAGCCTGCACGATCCGCTGCACCAGCGGATGGCGTACGACGTCGGCCGCATCGAAGAAGGTGAAGGCGATGCCGCGGATGCCGCCCAGGATCTGCAGCGCATGATGCAGCCCGGACATGCGCCCCGGCGGCAGATCGGTCTGCGTCAGATCGCCGGTGATCACGGCGTGCGAGCCGAAACCGATGCGCGTCAGGAACATCTTCATCTGCTCGATGGTGCTGTTCTGCGCCTCATCCAGGATGATGAACGACTCGTTGAGCGAGCGGCCGCGCATGAACGCCAGCGGCGCGACCTCGATGGCGTTGCGCTCCATGAAACGCGTCACCCGCTCGTAGCCCATCATCTCGTAGAGCGCGTCGTACATCGGGCGCAGGTACGGATCCACCTTCTGCGCCATGTCACCGGGCAGGAAGCCCAGGCGCTCGCCCGCCTCCACCGCCGGGCGCACCAGCACGATGCGGCGCACGCGCTCGGCCATCAGCGCCTCCACCGCGCTGGCGACCGCCAGATAGGTCTTGCCGGTACCGGCCGGGCCGATGCCGAACGACAGATCGTGCTCACGGATATTCGCCAGGTATTCGCGCTGATGAGCCCCGCGGGCGCGGATCTCCTCGCGGCGCGCATAGACGCCCGGCACCGCGCCGTGCTCGGCGTTGAGGCCGAAGCCGCGCGCATAGCCGCGGCCAGGACCGCGCGCGCCGCCGTCGCGCGCGCCGCCGCGTGCTGCATCCCGGCCGTTGCGGCCGCGCGCGCCGCCGCGCGGGCTCTGCTGCGCGTGCCCGGCGCCGAATTCCTCGTCCGGCCCGATCTCGCGGTCGCGCGGAACGAGCACCACTTCCTTGTCGCTCTCGTCGATCAGCTCGCCCGCGTGCTCCACCAGGCACAGGTGCACCTGCTCGGGAGTGACCTCGTGGTGCTGGGTTTGCGCGAACAGGTCCCGCAGCACCGACTCGGTCGAGGCGGCGCGCTCCCCGCGAATGCGGAAGGCATGTCCGCGGCGGCGGATCTGCACGCCCAGGCGCGACTCCACCAGGCGCAGATTCGCCTCCAGCGGACCGCACAGGCTCGCGAGGCGGCGGTTGTCCGCAGGCTCGAGCGCGAATTCGCGCGCCGCGGGCCGCAGCGCGCTCACGCGGCCTCGAGCCGACCGCGCAGTGAATGCGGCAGCGCCCCGGTCACCTTCACCGCCGCGAATCGGTTCAGCAGCGACGCCGGCCCGGCGAAGTTCACCCAGCGGTTGTTGGCCGTGCGTCCGGCGAGCTCAGCGCCGTCGCGCCGCGCGCGACGCTCCACCAGCACGCGCTGGGTGCTGCCGACCATCGCGCGGCTGATGTGCTGCGCCTGGCTGTCGAGCTGCGCCTGCAGCCGCGCGAGGCGCGCCTGCTTGATCGGGCGGGGCACCTCGTCCGGCAGGGCCGCGGCCGGGGTGCCCGGCCGCGCGCTGTACAGGAAGCTGAAGGACTGGTCGAAGCCGACCTCGGCCACCAGCGCCAGCGTCGCCTCGAAGTCGCGTTCGTCCTCGCCCGGGAAGCCCACGATGATGTCGGTGGAGATGCAGATGTCCGGGCGCACGGCGCGCAGCGCGCGGATGCGCTCCCGGTATTGCCGCACGGTGTAGCCGCGCTTCATCAAGGCGAGCACCCGGTCCGATCCGCTCTGCACCGGCAGGTGCAGATGGTCGGCGAGCGCCGGCACGTGCGCGTACGCCTCGACCAGGCTGTCGGAGAAGTGCAGCGGGTGCGAGGTGGTGAAGCGCACGCGCTGCACCCCGGGCACCGCGGCCACGTGGTGAATCAGTGTCGCGAGGTCCACCACCGCACCATCGGGCATCGGCCCTGCGTAGGCGTTGACGTTCTGGCCGAGGAGCGTCACTTCCGCCACCCCCTGCGCGGCCAGCGCGCGCACCTCGGCGAGCACCGACTCGAACGGCCGGCTGACCTCATCGCCGCGCGTATACGGGACCACGCAGAAGCTGCAGTACTTGCTGCAGCCTTCCATGACCGAGACGTAAGCTCGCGCGCCCGCCGCGCGCGGCTCGGGAAGGCGGTCGAACTTCTCGATCTCCGGGAAGCTCACGTCGATCGCGGCGCGGCCACGGCCACGGCGCTCGGCGATCAGCTCGGGCAGGCGGTGCAGGGTCTGAGGGCCGAACACCAGGTCGACGAACGGCGCGCGCGCCGTGAGCGCCTCGCCCTCCTGGCTGGCGACGCAGCCGCCCACGCCGATCAGCACCTCGGGCCGTACCGCCTTGAATACCCGCCACTGTCCGAGCAGCGAGAACACCTTTTCCTGCGCCTTCTCGCGCACCGAGCAGGTGTTGACCAGCAGGATGTCCGCGGCGGCGGGATCCTCCGTCGGAGCCAGTCCCAGCTGGGTACGCAGCACGTCCGCCAGGCGCGCGGAGTCGTACTCGTTCATCTGGCAACCGAAGGTCTTTATGTAGAAGCGGCCGGGCATGCGGGAATCGGTGCGTACAGCGTACCCGTTTTGGCCCGCCGGGGCGAGTGGCAGGGCCCTACCCGACGGCCGGTGATAGGGCAGTATTTACATAAGAATCAATATGTTACGATATCTCTGCCCGCGACACCCGAGCCGCGATCACACGGCAGAACGGCACACCGGGGAGGTCCGGACTTGATCGCTCTCCCGGCGTCTCAGAAGGGGATGTCGTCGTCGAAGTTCTCGCCGCTGCTGCCCGAGCCCCTGGCACCGCCGGCCCCGCTGCCGCCCTCCGCATCAGCGCCACGCGGCGCGGGCTCGGCGAAGCCACCGGCAGCGCCGGCGGCCGCACTGGCCGCAGCCGCACCGCCCCCACGGCCCCCCAGCATCTGCATCTCGCTGCCGATGATCTCGGTCGTATAGCGGTCGCGCCCCTCCTTATCCTGCCACTTGCGCGTGCGCAGCCGACCCTCGATGTAGACCTGCGAGCCCTTGCGCAGGTACTCGGCGGCGATCTCACCCAGCCGGCCGAAGAGCGCCACGTTGTGCCACTCGGTGCGCTCCTGCTGCTCTCCGGTCTGCTTGTCCTTCCAGTTCTCGGTGGTCGCGAGCCGCAGATTGGCGACCGTCATGCCCGAGGGCATGGCGCGCGTCTCCGGGTCCGCGCCGAGATGGCCGATCAGGATGACCTTATTGACGCCCCGCGCCATGACTGCTGCCGCGCTCCCCGCCGCTACCACCTGTCCGCTCGAACGATTGTAGTGCTTTTGAGCCCAGGCCGTCTGTGCGTTTATAGTGGCTCTTTGGCCTTTTGCGTGTCCGCCCTCCGAGGTGCGGCCAGCCATGCTGCAGAACATCCGCATCCGCGGTGCCCGCACCCACAACCTGCGCAACATCGACCTGACGCTGCCGCGCGAGCGGCTCATCGTGATCACCGGGCTGTCGGGCTCGGGCAAGTCATCGCTGGCCTTCGACACCCTGTATGCGGAGGGGCAGCGCCGCTACGTGGAGTCGCTGTCGGCCTACGCGCGGCAGTTTCTCGCCATGATGGACAAGCCCGATGTCGACGGCATCGACGGGCTCTCCCCTGCGATCGCCATCGAGCAGAAGAGCGGCTCGCCCAATCCGCGCTCCACCGTCGGTACGGTCACCGAGATCTACGACTATCTGCGGCTGCTGTACGCGCGCGCCGGCATGCCGCGTTGCCCGCACCACGGCATCGACCTGGCGGCGCAGACCGTCAGCCAGATGGTGGATCAGGCGCTCGCGGCCCCGGGCGGCGAGCTCGCGCTGCTGACCGCCCCGCTGGTCGAGGAGCGGCGCGGCCAGCACGGCAAGCTGCTCGAGGACCTGGCCGCCCAGGGCTTCGTGCGCGTGCGCATCGACGGCAACGTGTACGAGATCGATGCGGTGCCGGCGCTCGACCCCAAGCGCAAGCACCGTATCGAGGCGGTGGTGGACCGATTCCGCGTGCGCGCGGAGGCGGCGCAGCGGCTCGCCGAGTCGTTCGAGACGGCGCTGCGTCTGTCCGGCGGCATCGCCGCGGTGCTGTTTCCCGACAACCCCGCCCTCGCCCCCATCCTGTTCTCCAATCGGCATGCCTGCCCGATCTGCGGCTTCTCGGTGCCGCCCCTGGAGCCGCGGATGTTCTCCTTCAACAATCCCGCCGGCGCCTGCCCGAGCTGCGATGGCCTGGGCTCGCAGGAGTTCTTCGATCCGGAGCGCGTGGTGGTGCACCCGCACCTGTCGCTCGCCGGCGGCGCAGTGCGCGGCTGGGACCGGCGCAATGAGCATTACTTTCAGATGCTGCGCTCGCTGGCGCGTCACTACGACTTCGACGTCGAGACGCCGTGGACGGAGCTGCCGCAGCGCGTCCGCACGGTGCTGCTGGGCGGCAGCGGCGCCGAGCCCATCGAGTTCTGCTACACCGAAGCGCGCGGCCGGCAGCGGCGCGTGCGCCACCCCTTCGAGGGCATCGTGCCCAATCTCGAGCGGCGCTATCGGGAGACCGACTCGCCCGCGGTGCGCGAGGAGCTGCGCAAATACCTCGGCACGCGTCCCTGCCCCGCCTGCCAGGGGGCGCGCCTGAACGAGGCGGCGCGCTCGGTGCTGGTCGGCGGACGCGCGCTGCACGAGGTCACGCGACTGACGGTCGGACGCGCGCGCGAGTACCTGGAGGCGCTCGAGCTCTCCGGCTGGCGCGCCGACGTCGCCAGGCGCATCACTCGCGAGGTCGGCGAGCGGCTGCGCTTCCTGGTCGATGTCGGGCTGGACTATCTGAGCCTCGATCGCAGCGCCGGCAGCCTGTCGGGCGGGGAGGCACAGCGCATCCGCCTCGCCAGCCAGGTGGGCTCGGGCTTGACCGGCGTCATGTACATCCTCGACGAGCCGTCGATCGGCCTGCACCAGCGCGACAACGAGCGGCTGCTGGCGACGCTGAAGCGCCTGCGCGATCTGGGCAACACCGTGATCGTCGTGGAGCACGACGAGGATGCGATCCGCGCCGCCGATCACGTCGTGGACCTCGGGCCCGGCGCCGGCGCCCACGGCGGGCGGGTGGTCGCGCAGGGCAGCCCCGCGCAGATCGAGGCCGATCCCGACTCGCTGACCGGCGCCTACCTCACCGGGCGCGAGTCGATCCCGGTGCCTGCGCAGCGCCGTGCGCCGCAGGGCGCGGCCTGGATCACGATTCGCGGTGCCCGCAGCCACAACCTGCGCAACATCACCGCGGCGATCCCGGTGGGACTGCTGACCTGCGTGACGGGCGTATCCGGCTCCGGCAAGTCGACGCTGGTCGATGACACGCTGTTTCGCCACGCTGCCGCACGGCTGGGCGATGCGGCGCTCGAGGACGCCGGCGTGTGCGACGGCATCGACGGACTGGAGCGCCTCGAGCGGGTGATCGAGATCGATCAGACGCCGATCGGCCGCACACCGCGTTCCAACCCCGCCACCTACACCGGCCTGTTCGCGGTCATCCGCGAGCTGTTCGCGCAGGTCCCCGAGGCGCGCGCCCGCGGCTACGACGCCGGCCGCTTCAGCTTCAACGTCAAGGGCGGTCGCTGCGAGGCCTGCCAGGGCGATGGGCTGATACGCGTCGAGATGCACTTCCTGCCGGACGTGTACGTGCCCTGCGACGTCTGCGGCGGGCGGCGCTACAACCGCGAGACGCTCGAGATCCAGTATCGCGGCAGGAATATCCACGAGGTGCTCGACACCACCGTCGATGAGGCGCTGCGGCTGTTCCAGAACGTTCCGGCGGCCGCCGCCAAGCTGCGCACGCTGCTCGAGGTCGGTCTCTCCTACGTGCGCCTGGGGCAGAGTGCCACCACACTCTCCGGCGGGGAGGCGCAGCGCGTGAAGCTCGCGCGCGAACTGGCCAAGCGCGGCACCGGCCGCACGCTCTACATCCTGGACGAGCCGACCACCGGGCTGCACTTCCACGACATCGCGCAGCTGCTGCGCGTGCTGCATCAGCTGCGCGATGCCGGCAACACTCTGGTGGTCATCGAGCACAACCTCGACGTCATCAAGACCGCCGACCATGTGATCGATCTGGGACCGGAGGGCGGCGAGCGTGGCGGGCAGATCATCGCGCAGGGCACGCCCGAGGCGATCTGCGAGGTTCCCGAGTCGCTGACGGGTCGCTATCTGCGCCCGCGACTGAGCGCCGCGGCCGGCGGCCGGCATACGCCCGAGAGCGCGCGCAGGGCCGCGGCGGCGGCGGCCGGCACGGCCTGAGCGCCCTCCATCGGCCTCATCGGCCTCATCGCTCCCGGCGACGGCCCGATGCGAAGCGCTGCTGCACCTCGCCGTTGACGATGCGCTCCTGGTAGCGCCCGCCGGTGTAGGCGCTCACGACCTGCCGCCAGAAGCGCACGGCGGCCTCGTTGCGCAGGTGCTCGGTGATCAACCATGCCCCCTGGAAGCGATCCAGGATCAGCCGCACCGCCTGCGCGCCGATTCCGCGGCGTCGCCAGGGGCGCGCGATGAAGAACTCCGCCATGGAGAACTCCCCGCTGGAGGCGGCGGGCGCGCCGCTCGCGCCGGCAGACCCCGGGCCGGGTTGCGGGGCGCGCGGCGGCGGGGCCGGCGCCGCCGGCGGCGCCGTGGATGCGGCGGCCCCGGCTGCTGGCTCGCGCGCCGTGATCCTGGCGAAGCCGACTCGCGCCTCGGCGTAGCACACCGTCAGCACGTACGCCCCCTGCCCGGTGGGCAGGCGGGCGAGCTGCTCCGTCGCGCGCTGACCGATCTCCGGCAGCATGGGGAACAGTCCGGTCGCCGAGGGCGCCAGATCCATCAGATAGTCCCGATAGACGCTCTGGATCCAGTCGTGATCCTCGCCGCGGCAGTCGCGAACGCTGACTTGAGGCATGCACCGCTTCCAGAAACAGGAAAGCCCGGCAGACCGGCACCTTCCGGCCTGCTCGGGCTTTCCCGCGAGCCGGTCAGGCTCTGCGGGTCGAACCGCGCACCGCTACTGCTGCGGCGGAGGATTTCCCGCGGGAGCTGCGCCGCCAGCCGGCGGAGCAGCCGGAGGTGCAGCACCACCTGGCGCCGGAGCGGCGGGCGCGGCCTGACCTTCTGCCGGCGCAGCCGGCGCGGCGGCGTTGCTGGCGGGTGCAGCGGGGGCCGCCGGCGCCGCAGCCGGAGCCGCGCTTTGCTGTTGGCCGCCGCTGCAGGCGACGAGCACCAACGCCGCCGCAAGAGCGCTTAGAGCGAGCTTTGTTTTCATCGATTAAATCCCCAGATGAGGTAATTCGGACCCGGACCGGGACGCTGGTTTGTCAATATGAGCGCAAACCATTTTATAGCGTCTTAATCATATCTTAAACCCATCATCTTGTGTCGCCAACGACGTCCCCGATGTGGGAAGACGCAACGCTTTCAGCACAACGCCACAAGTTCAGCGCCGCGCACCGCCGATTCAGCCGCCGATTCAGCCGCCGATTCAGCCGCCGTTCAGCTTGCGGCCGCCTTTTTTTTCCGTCGCGGCGCTCGTGCCGGCTTCTGCGGTGCTTGCTCCCCGGCATCCGTATCCCCGGCCTGCCGCTTGCCCGGACTCTTCCCACCGCGTGACTTGCCGCGCGTGCCCGTCGCGGCGACCGCAGCGGGCGGCGCGACCGGTGCCGTCGCCGCGGCCTGCTCCACCAGCTGCATCAGCGCCATCGGCGCCGTGTCCCCCGGTCGCGGCAGCATGTGCAGGATGCGTGTGTAGCCGCCGGGGCGCGACTTGAAGCGCTGGCCCAGATCGGTGAACAGCTTGGTGACGACTTGCGCGTCGCGCAGCCGTCCGAACGCGAGACGCCGTCGCGCCTCGCTGTCGATCTTGGCGAGCGTGATCAGCGGCTCGACCACGCGCCGCAGCTCCTTGGCCTTCGGCAGCGTGGTGCGAATGGTTTCATGGCGCAGCAGCGAGGCCGCCATGTTACGCAGCATGGCGTGGCGGTGCGGACTATTGCGCGACAGTTGGCGACCGGACAGCTTGTGACGCATGGTTTCGCGCGCGGCCTCAGATTAGCCCGCTCGCCTCCTCTTCGTGTTTCAGCCCGGCGGGCGGCCAGCCTTCCAGACGCATGCCGAGCATCAGGCCATGACTCTGCAGCACCTCCTTGATCTCGGTCAGCGATTTCTTACCGAGATTGGGGGTGCGCAACAACTCCACCTCGGTGCGCTGGACCAGATCGCCGATGTAGTGGATGTTTTCGGCCTTCAGGCAGTTGGCACTGCGCACGGTCAGCTCCAGCTCGTCCACCGGGCGCAGCAGGATCGGATCGAACTGCATCTCGGTGGTCTTGGCCGCCGCCTCCTCCTCGCCCTGCAGATCCACGAACACCGACAGTTGATCCTTGAGGATCGCGCCGGCGCGGCGAATCGCCTCCTCCGGCTCGATCGTGCCGTTGGTCTCGATGTCGATGATGAGCTTGTCCAGGTCGGTGCGCTGCTCGACGCGCGCGGCTTCCACGGCGTAAGTCACCCGCCGCACGGGACTGAAGGAGGCGTCCAGCAGCAGCCGTCCGATGGGGCGGCTCTGCTCCTCGAAGCTCACGCGCTGCACCGCCGGGCGGTAGCCGCGGCCGCGCTCCACTTTCAGCTGCATGCTCAGCTCGCCCGCCTTGGTGAGATTGGCGATGACGAACTCGGGATTGACCACCTCGATGTCGTGATCCACGCGGATGTCCCCGGCGGTCACCGGGCCGGGACCCTTCTTGTGCAGCCGCAGATCGGCGCTCGCGCGCGAGTGCATGCGCAGCGCCACCGACTTGAGGTTCAGCAGGATGTCGACCACGTCCTCCTGCACCCCCTCGATGCTGGTGTACTCGTGCAGCACTCCGTCGATCTCCACCTCGGTGATCGCCGCGCCCGGCATCGAGGACAGCAGCACGCGCCGCAGCGCGTTGCCGAGCGTGTGACCGAAGCCGCGCTCGAACGGCTCGATCACCACGCGCGCCTGTCGTGGTGCGACCGGCTGTACCTTCACGACGCGGGGTTTGAGGAACTCCGATACCGATGCTTGCATGCTAGACACCCCAGGATGGGAAACCATCACTTCGAATACAGCTCGACCACCAGATTCTCGTTGATGTCGGGCAGCACCTCATCGCGCCCCGGCACCGCCTTGAACACGCCGCGAAATTCCTTGTCGCTGACCTCGACCCACTCGGGAAACCCGACCTGCGTGGCCACCGCCAGCGCGCTGCCGATGCGCAGCTGCTTGCGCGCGCGCTCGCGGATCTGCACCACGTCGCCGGCGCGACACTGATACGAGGGCACGTTGACGATGTGACCGTTGACGTCCACGGCGCGATGCGCGACCAGCTGGCGCGCCTCGGCGCGCGTCGCCGCGAAGCCCATGCGGTACACGACGTTGTCCAGGCGCGACTCCAGCAGCTTCAGCAGCGTCTCGCCGGTGGAGCCCGTGCGCCGCGCGGCCGCCTGGTAGTAGTTGCGGAACTGGCGCTCGAGCACCCCGTACATGCGCCGCAGTTTCTGCTTCTCGCGCAGCTGCAGCCCGTAATCCGAGAGGCGCTGGCGCCGCTCGCCCTTGATGCCTCCGGGCGGCACCTGCAGCTTGCACTTGCTCTCCAGGGGCTTGGAGCCGCTCTTGAGGAACAGATCCGTGCCCTCCCGGCGGGCGAGCTTGCACTTCGGACCGATGTAACGCGCCATGGCTTGTTTCCTCTCAGACGCGCCGCTTCTTCGGCGGGCGGCAGCCGTTGTGCGGAATCGGCGTGACGTCCGCGATGCTGGAGATCTTCAGCCCGCAGGCGTTGAGCGCGCGCACCGCCGACTCGCGTCCCGGCCCCGGGCCGGCCACGCGCACCTCGACGTTGCGCACCCCCTGCTCCTGCGCGGCCATGCCGGCCTTCTCGGCCGCCACCTGCGCCGCGAACGGCGTGCTCTTGCGCGAGCCGCGAAACCCGCAGCCGCCCGAGGTGGCCCAGGAGAGCGTGTTGCCTTGGCGGTCGGTGATCGTGATGATCGTGTTGTTGAACGAGGCGTGCACGTGCGCGATCGCATCGAGCACGTTCTTGCGCGCCTTCTTGGGCTTTTTCGGCCCGCCCGCCGCGCCGCCGCCGGCCCCGCCGCCGCTGCCGCCGCCCTGCTGCTGCTGTGACTTCGACTCAGCCATGGATGTGCTCGCCTGTGCGTTGCTTCAAGTGTGGATGAACCCCGTGTACGCCCGCCGGTCCGTGATCATCGGCTGTGGTGCATACGCGCCGCGGTGCGCCGCCGCGCGCGGCCTAGGCCTTGCCCGGCGGCGCATTGAGCTTGACCGCCTGCTTGCGCGGACCCTTGCGCGTGCGGGCATTGGTACGCGTGCGCTGCCCGCGCACCGGCAGGCCCTTGCGGTGGCGCAGCCCCCGCCACGTGCCCAGATCCATCAGCCGCTTGATGTTCATGGACACCTCGCGGCGCAGATCGCCCTCCACCGGCACCCTGGCGACCTGCGAGCGTATTGCCGCAACGTGCGCCTCGGTCAGATCCTTGACCTTGGTGGTCGCAGGGATGCCGGCGCGCTCCAGGATGTCCAGCGCACGCGAGCGACCGATGCCGTAGATATGCGTGAGCCCCACGCTCACGTGCTTGTTCATCGGAATGTTGATGCCGGCGATGCGTGCCATGACGGAGTGTCCTCGTGCAAATGCGCGACCGTGCTGTCAGAACCCGAGCGTGCCGCTCAGCCCTGGCGCTGCTTGTGACGCGGTTCCGTGCAGATCACGTAGACCACGCCGCGGCGTCGCACGATCTTGCAGTGCTTGCAGATTTTCTTGACTGACGGACGAACTTTCATCGTACACCTGTGCTAGCCCTGGCCACCGCGGCCGCCCATGAGATTGGCCTTCTTCATCAGGCCGGGATAATGATGCGACATCATGTGAGCCTGCAGCTGCGCCATGAAGTCCATGACCACGACCACGACGATCAGCAGCGAGGTGCCGCCGAACTGGAACGGCACACCCTGGGAGGACACCAGCAGCTCCGGCACCAGGCACACCGCCGCCACGTAGATCGCGCCCCACAGCGTCAGCCGCGTGAGCACCTTGTCGATGTATTCGCCGGTCTGCTGCCCGGGACGGATGCCGGGGATGAAGGCGCCGGACTTCTTGAGGTTGTCGGCCGTCTCGCGCGAGTTGAACACCAGGGCGGTGTAGAAGAAACAGAAGAAGATGATCAGGAAGGCGTACAGCACGATGTGCAGCGGCTGACCATAGCCGAGCGAGGTGGAAATGTCCTGCAGGACGCCCGCAAACCTGGAGTTCGGATTGGTGCCGAGGAAGCTCGCCATCGTGGCCGGAAACAGCAGCAGGCTCGAGGCGAAGATCGGCGGGATGACGCCCGACATGTTGATCTTGAAGGGCAGGTGGCTCGATTGGCCGGCGTACATGCGCCGCCCGACCTGCCGCTTGGCGTAGTTCACCGTGATCTTGCGCTGCGCGCGCTCCATGAAGCAGCAGAATGCCGTCACGCCGATGACGATACCGATCAGCAGGATGGTGAACAGCGGATTGAGCTGCCCGGTGCTGACCGAATCGACCGTGCGGCTGATCGCCGCGGGCATCTGCGCCACGATGCCGGCGAGGATGATCATCGAGATGCCGTTGCCCACCCCACGCTCGGTGATCTGCTCGCCCAGCCACATGAGGAATACCGTGCCGGTGGTCATGGTGATGGTGGCGGTGAACAGCCACTGGAAGCCGCTCAGCTCGGTCATGCCGCCGCTCTGCAGCGCGATCGCCGCGCCGAACGACTGGAACAGCGCCAGCGCGACCGTCCAGTAGCGCGTCAGCTGCGTGATGTAGCGACGACCCGCCTCCCCTTCCTTGCGCGCCTCGATCAGCGAGGGCACCACCATCGAGAGCATCTGAATGATGATCGAGGCGGAGATGTAGGGCATGACGCCCATGGCGAAGATCGACATGCGCTGCAGCGCGCCGCCATTGAAGGTGTTGACGATGCCGAAGATGGTGTTGGACTGACCATTGAAGAAGCGCGACACCGCCGCCGGGTTGATGCCGGGCACGGGAATGTAGGCGCCGATGCGGTAGACGATCAGCGCGCCGATCAGAAACAGGATGCGACTGCGGATCTCGCCCATGCGCCCCACGTCGGTGAGCGTGGCGGCCGGACTGGACAGTGCTGTGTTGGCCATCACTCCTCGCACTTGCCGCCCGCGGCGGCGATGGCGGCACGCGCGCCGCGCGTGGCGCCGATGCCCTTGAGCGTCACGGCGCGCGCGAGCGAGCCGGACAGGATCACTTTGGCCTGTTCGGCCTCGGCCGGCACGATGCCGGCGCGCTTCAGCGCCGCCAGATCGATGACCGCCTCCTCGAGCCCGGCGAGCTCGTGCAGCCGCACCTCGGCGTGCGCGCGCCGCAGCGCCGAGCGAAACCCCACCTTGGGCAGCCGCCGCTGCAGGGGCATCTGCCCGCCCTCGAAGCCGACCTTGTGGTAGCCGCCCTTGCGCGCACGCTGGCCCTTGACGCCGCGGCCGCAGGTCTTGCCCTGACCGGCAGAGGCACCGCGCCCGACGCGCAGCCGCGCACGGCGCGAGCCCGCCCCCGGGCGCAGCTCGTTCAGACGCATATTCACTTGTGCTCCGCCGCCGCGGCGTGCACCCGCAGCAGATGGCTCGCCGCGCGGATCATGCCGCGATTGGCCGCGGTGTCGGCCACCTGCACGGTCTGATGGCGCCGCCGCAGCCCCAGTCCACGCACCGAGGCGGCGATGTGCTCGAGCTGCCCGTGCACGCTCCTCTCGAGCGTCACGCTGAGCCGCGCGCCGGACTGCGCGCCGCCGGCCGGGCGCTGCGCACGGGCGCTCATGCGCCGCTCCCGATGATCTCATCCACGCTCTTGCCGCGCTTGGCGGCAATCTCCTCGGGCGAGCGCATGCGCGCGAGCGCGTTGACGGTGGCGCGCACCACGTTGATGGGATTGCGCGAGCCGTAGCTCTTGGCGAGCACGTTGCGCACCCCGGCGCACTCGAGCACCGCGCGCATACCGCCGCCGGCGATGACGCCGGTGCCCTCCGAGGCGGGCAGCATGAACACGCGCGTGGCGGCGTGCGTGCCCCTGACCGCGTAGTACAGGGTGTCGTTGCGCAGGTTCACGGTGATCAGATTCTTGCGGGCCTGGGCCATCGCCTTGGAAATCGCCACCGGCACCTCACGCGCCTTGCCGAAGCCGAAGCCGACACGGCCCGCGCCGTCACCGACCACCGTCAGCGCCGTGAAGCCAAACTGACGCCCGCCCTTGACCACCTTGGCGGTGCGGTTGACGGCCACGAGCTTCTCGATCAGCTCATCAGCGCTCTGCGATCGCTCGATTCTCGGCATGGGTACGCTTCCTCAGAATTCAAGACCGGCTTCACGCGCGGCCTCGGCCAGCGCCTTGACGCGGCCGTGGTACTGGAAACCGGCGCGATCGAACGCCACGCGGGTGATACCGGCGGCGCGGGCGCGCTCGGCGATCGCCCGGCCCACGGCACGCGCCGCCGCGACGTTGCCGGTGCCCTGCAGGCCCTCGGCCAGCGCCTTCTGCACGGTCGAGGCGCTGGCGAGCACGCGCTCACCGCTGCCGTCGAACAGCTGTGCGTAGATGTGTCGCGGAGTGCGGTGCACGGTCAGGCGCACCGCGTGCTGCTCGCGGATCCTTGCCCGGGTCGGTCTGGCGCGGCGCACGCGCCGCTCTTTCTTGCTGATGTTCATGGGCTCCTCGCCGCCGGCTACTTCTTCTTGCCTTCCTTGAGGATGATCTGCTCGTTCGCGTAGCGCACGCCCTTGCCCTTGTAGGGCTCGGGAGGACGGATGCCGCGAATCTCAGCCGCAGTCTGCCCGACCCGCTGCCGATCACTGCCCTTCACCAGGATCTCGGTCTGGCTCGGGGTCTCGATGGTGATGCCCTCGGGCACCGCGTAGAGCACCGGGTGCGAGAAGCCCAGCGTCAGGTTCAGGCTCCTGCCCTGCACGGCGGCGCGATAGCCGACACCCACCAGCTCGAGCTTGCGCTCGTAGCCGCGTGTCACGCCGCGCACCATGTTGGCGAGGTGGGCGCGCACGGCTCCGGCGCGCATGCGCACCGCGTCATCGCCCTGGTACTGCACCGCCAGGTGCTTGTCCTGCTGCACCACCGATACCCCGGGACCGACCTTGAGCGTCAGGGTACCCTTGCTGCCCTTGACGGTCACGCTGCCGGGCGACACGTTGGCGGTCACGCCGCCGGGCAGCTCGACCGCTCGCTTGGCCACTCTGGACATCTTCAGTTCCCCATCACTGCCACGCCGCTCACGCGACGATGCACAGCACTTCGCCGCCCTGCCCGATGGCGTGCGCCGCGCGGTCGGTCATGACGCCCTTCGGGGTGGATACGATCACGGTACCCATGCCGCCCAGCACGCGCGGAATCTCGTCCTTGCCGCGATAGATGCGCAGCCCCGGGCGGCTGACGCGCTCGATGCGATCGATGACCGGCCGGCCCTCGTAGTACTTCAGCTCGATGCGCAGCTCGGGCCTGCCCGCCTCGCTCTGCACGCTGAAGTCCATGATGTAGCCCTCGTCCTTCAGCACCTTGACGATCGCCTGCTTGAGCTTGGAGGAGGCCAGGGTGACGCTCGACTTGCGGGCCGCCTGGCCGTTACGGATGCGGGTCAGCAGGTCTGCGATCGGATCGGTCATGCTCATGGGTTGCGGCTCCTACCAGCTCGCCTTGCCAAGACCGGGAATCTCCCCGCGCATGGCCACCTCGCGGATCTTGCTGCGCGACAGGCCGAACTTGCGGTACACGCCGCGCGAGCGGCCGGTGATGGCGCAGCGGTGGCGCTGGCGGCTCGGGCTGGCATCGCGCGGCTGCGCAGCCAGCGCCAGCTGCGCCGCCAGACGCTGCTCGGGCGTGGACTTCGGCGCGCGGATGACTTCCTTGAGCTGCGCACGCCTGGCGGCATATTTCTTCGCCAGCCGCGCCCGCCGCTTCTCGCGCTCCACCATGTTCGTCTTGGCCATATCGTGTCCTTGGACGGTGCTCCTAGCGCCGGAACGGAAAACTGAACGCCTCCAGCAGCGCGCGGCCCTGCCGGTCATCACGCGCCGTGGTGGTGATGGTGATGTCCATGCCGCGCACCTGGTCGATCGCGTCGTACTGAATCTCCGGAAAGATGATCTGCTCGCGCACTCCGAGACTGTAGTTGCCGCGCCCGTCGAAGCCGCGCGGCGAGACGCCGCGAAAGTCGCGGATGCGGGGCATCGCCACGCTGATCAGCCGGTCGAGGAACTCGTACATGCGCGCGCCACGCAGCGTCACCTTGCAGCCGATGGGCAGGCCTTCGCGCACCTTGAAGGAGGCGATCGCCTTGCGCGCGCGGCAGATCATCGGCTTCTGCCCGGTGATCTTGGCGAGGTCCCCGGCCGCCGCATCGATGATCTTGCGGTCGGCCACGGCCTCCCCCACACCCATGTTCACGGTGATCTTGGCGATGCGCGGCACCTGCATCGGGTTGGACAGCTGCAGCTCGGCCTGCAGCCGCTTCACCACGTCGTTGCGATAGATTTCCTGTAGCCTTGCCATATCCATCGCGGCCCCGCGGATCCCCGCCGGCACCGCGCCGCCTCCTGTCAGACGTCGATGACCTCGCCGTTGGTCTTGAAGTACCGCACGCGCCGACCGTCGGCCAGGCGTCGCACGCCCGTGCGGCCGCCGCGCTTGGTCGCGGGATTGAACAGCGCCACCTTGCCGATCGGCAGCGGCATCTCCTTTTCCACGATACCGCCCGGATGGTTGGCCTGCGGATTGGGACGCGTGTGGCGCTTGACGCGATTGACGTTCTCGACCACCAGCTGATCGCCCAGCACGCTGATCACGGTGCCCTGCCGGCCCTTGTCGCGGCCGGACAGCACCACCACCTGATCGCCCTTCCTGATCCTACGCATGACTCCTCACAGCCTCGCGCGCGCCCGGTCCGCTCACAGCACTTCGGGCGCGAGCGAGATGATCTTCATGAACTGCACGGTGCGCAGCTCGCGCGTCACCGGTCCGAAGATGCGTGTGCCGACCGGCTCGAGTTTGTTGGTCAGCAGCACCGCCGCATTGCCGTCGAAGCGGATCAGCGAGCCATCCGGCCGCCGCACCCCGCGGCGCGTGCGCACCACCACCGCGTCGTACACCTCGCCCTTCTTGACCTTGCCGCGCGGAATCGCATCCTTCACGCTCACCTTGATGACATCGCCCACCGTGGCGTAGCGCCGGCGCGTGCCACCCAGCACCTTGATGCACATCAGCGTGCGCGCGCCGCTGTTGTCGGCGGCGTTGAGCAGGGTGCGTAACTGAATCATGAATCGCTTCCTCGTGCGGGCGGATCGCTGGACGCATCGCTGGGCGCATCGCGGCGCGCCGTCAGCCGGCCCGCTCCAGCACCGCCACCAGCCGCCAGGACTTGTGCCGCGACAGTGGCCGGCACGGCGCGATCGACACGGTGTCGCCCTCGCGTGCCTCGTTGTGCTCGTCGTGCGCCAGCAGCTGCGTGGTGCGGCGGATGTACTTGCCGTAGGTCCGGTGGCGCACCACGCGCTCGATCGACACGGCGATGGTCTTGTGCATCCTGCTGCTGACCACCTGGCCCGTCAGCGTGCGCACTGCGGCGGCGGCGTGCTGCGAGCCGCTGTCGCTGTCTGCGCCCCGCTCGGGCGTCGGGCTGCTGGTTGCACTCATTGCTTCTTCACTCCCGTGGCGGCCTCGCCGCCACCGCGCAGCTGGCGCTGCACCGTCTTGACACGCGCCACGTTCCTGCGGACCTTGAGGAACTGATCGGGCTTGGGCGACTGGCCGGTCGCGCGCTGCAGGCGCAGCGCGAACTGCTCACGCCGCAGCGCCAGCAGCTCACCCTTCAGCTCCTCGGCCGTCTTCCCGCGCAGCTCGCTCGCCTTCATCGCTTCATCGCCCCTGCATCACGGCGGCCGTGCGCATCACAGCACCTGCCGCTTGACGAACACGGTCGCGACCGAGAGCTTCGCGCCCGCCAGGCGAAACGCCTCGCGTGCGATGTCCTCGGTCACCCCCTCCATCTCGAACAGTACCTTGCCGGGCTTGACCTTGGCGACCCAGTACTCGACGTTGCCCTTGCCGCTGCCCATGCGCACCTCGAGCGGCTTCTTGCTGATCGGCACGTCCGGAAACACCCGGATCCAGATCTGCCCGCCGCGCTTGACGTAGCGTGCCATGGCGCGGCGCGCCGCCTCGATCTCGCGCGCCGTCATGCGCGCGCGGTCCGTGGCCTTCAGACCGTAGTCCCCGAAGGTCACGGTGTTGCCGCGCACCGCCAGTCCGGCGTTGTTGCCCTTGAACTGCTTGCGGTACTTGGTGCGTTTCGGTTGCAGCATGATTGTCTAGTGCATCTACTGCAGCGTCGCGGGAGCCGCGCCCGGCGCCGGCGTGCCGCCCGGCCCCGCACCACCCGCGGCGGGCGCGCCCGCACCCGCGGCGCTCGCAGCCGCGGCCGCGGCCGCTGCCGCTGCCGCGGCGGCGGCGGCGGCCGGCGCGCCAGCCTCCGCGCCGGCTTCCGTGGCCGCGCGCTCCAGCGGCGCGGGCTCGAACACCTCGCCCTTGAAGATCCACACCTTGATGCCGATCACCCCGTAGGTGGTGCGCGCCTCGGCCAGCCCGTAGTCGATATCGGCGCGAAACGTATGCAGCGGAATGCGTCCCTCGCGATACCATTCGGTGCGCGCGATCTCCGCGCCGTTGAGCCGCCCCGACATGCGCACCTTGATACCGAGCGCGCCGCTGCGCATGGTGCTCATCACGGCGCGCTTCATCGCGCGGCGGAACATCACCCGCTTCTCGATCTGCTGGGCGATGCTCTCGGCCACCAGCTGCGCATCCAGCTCGGGCTTACGTATCTCCGAGATGTTCAGCCGCACGTCCGGCAGCGCCATCGACAGCATCTTCGCCGTCTCGGCGCGCAGCTTCTCGATATCCTCACCCTTCTTGCCGATGACGATGCCGGGGCGCGCGGTCTGAATGGTGATGTTCACCTTCTTGGCGGCGCGCTCGATCGTCACGCGGCTCACCGAGGCGTCGGTGAGCTTTCTCTTGAGGAACTCGCGCACGCGAAAATCGGTGTGCACCAGCTCGGGAAACTGCCGCTTGCTCGCGAACCACTTGGAGCTCCAGTCGCGCGTGATGCCCAGGCGTATGCCGAGCGGATTGACCTTCTGGCCCATGGGCTAGTCCTTCCTGCCGTCGCCGACCTGGATGGTGATGTGGCTGCTGCGTTTGATGATGCGATTGCCGCGGCCCTTGGCGCGCGCATGGAAGCGCTTGAGCACCGGAGCGGCATCCACCTCGACGCGCGCGACCGTCAGGGTGTCGATGTCGGCGCCGAGGTTGCTCTCGGCATTGGCGATCGCCGACTCGAGCACCTTCAGCACCAGACGCGCGCCTTTCTTCGGCATGAACTTCAGCGCGGCGAGCGCGCTGCCCACGCGCCGGCCGCGTACGGCATCGGCGACGAGCCGGCACTTCTGCGGCGAAATGTGCGCGTACCTCATCCGGGCCGTGGCCTGCATCGGCATCACTCCGTGGTGGCGACCTTGCGGTCGCCCGAATGGCTCTTGAACAGCCGCGTCGGCGAGAACTCGCCGAGCTTGTGGCCCACCATGTTCTCGCTGATGAGCACGGGCACGTGCTGCTTGCCGTTGTGAACCGCGATGGTCAGCCCGACCATGTCCGGCACGACCATCGAGCGGCGCGACCAGGTCTTGATCGGGCGGCGGTCGTTCTTCTGCACGGCGGTCTGCACCTTCTTCGCCAGGTGCGTATCGACGAACGGTCCCTTCTTCAACGAACGCGGCACGGTCAATTCCTCCGCTGCACGATCATGTTGCTGGTGCGCTTGTTGCGCCGGGTCTTCTTGCCCTTGGTGTTCCAGCCCCAGGGCGACACCGGGTGGGGGTTACCCTGGCCGCTCTTGCCTTCCCCGCCGCCGTGCGGGTGGTCGACCGGGTTCATCGCCAGACCGCGCACCGTCGGGCGTATGCCACGCCAGCGCTTCGCTCCGGCCTTGCCGTACACGCGCAGGTTGTGCTCGTCGTGCGACAGCTCCCCGAGAGTCGCGCGGCAATCGACGTGCACCTTGCGCGTCTCCCCGGACTTCAGGCGCAGGAACGCGTAGATGCCCTCGCGCGAGGTGTACTGCGCCGAGCCGCCGGCGCTACGCGCGAGCTGGCCGCCGCGGCCGGGCTTGAGCTCGATGTTGTGCACCACCGAGCCGACCGGAATGTGTCGCAATGCCATGGCGTTGCCGGGCTTGATCGGCGCCTCGCTGCCCGAGCGGATCTCATCGCCGTCCTTCACGCCCTTGGGCGCCAGGATGTAGCGGCGCTCCCCGTCCGCGTAGCGCACCAGGGCGATATGCGCGGTGCGGTTCGGATCGTATTCGAGCCGCTCCACCACGCCGGCGATGCCGTCCTTGTCGCGGCGGAAATCGATCAGACGGTACTTCTGCCGCGAGCCGCCGCCGTGGTGGCGGGTGGTGATGCGGCCGAAGTGATTGCGCGCCCCGGTGCGCGGCTGCGCGGCGGTCAGCGGCTCGAACGGCCCGCCCTTGTGCAGGTGCTTGCGGCTCACGCGCACCTGGAAGCGAGTGCCGGGCGAGGTCGGCTTGAGTTTGATCAGCGCCATGGGCTCTGTTCCGCTGTGACTCTCTTCATCCGCCGTGGCTCAGCGCTTGCCGGCCTGGTCGGCGCTGCGCTCGTAGTCGATGCTCTGGCCTTCCGGAAGGCGCACATACGCCTTCTTCCAGTCCTGCGTGCGGCCGAGCCGTCCGCCGAAGCGGCGGCGCTTGCCGTGCTGGTTGACGATCTGCACGTCGCGCACCTTCACCTCGAACATCAGCTCCACGGCGCGCCGCACATCGGTGCGCGTGGCGTCGCGCCGCACGCGAAACGCGTACTGATTGTGCTGCTGCGAGCCCTGCGAGCTCTTCTCGGTCACGTGCGGCGCGATCAGCACGCTCATCAGTCCCACGCGACCGATGGGCTTGCGCACGGCGGGCTTGGGGGCGCTCATTGCAGGCGCTCCTCGAGCAGCCTGACCGCCCCGACCGTCGTCAGCACCTTCTCGTGGCGCGCCAGGCTCACCGGATTGAGCGCCGCCACCGGCAGCAGCTCCACGTTGGGGAGGTTGCGCGCGGCGAGCGCCAGGCGCTCGTCGGCCGCCTCCACCAGGATCAGCACATCCTCGAGCGCGAGGGACTTCAGCTGCTGCACCAGCAGCTTGGTGCGCGGCGCCTCCACGGCGAACGAGGCCGTCACCACCAGCCGATCCTGCCGTACCAGCTCGGAGAGCATGGCGCGCATCGCGCCGCGATACATCTTGCGGTTCACCTTCTGCGTGAAGTCGCGCGGCTGCGCGGCGAACGCGCGCCCGCCGCCGACCCAGATGGGGCTGCGGATCGAGCCGGCGCGCGCCGAGCCCGTGCCCTTCTGGCGCCAGGGCTTCTTGCCCCCGCCACTCACCGCCGCGCGCGTCTTCTGTGCCTTGGTGCCGGCGCGAGCGCCGGCCAGATACGCGTTCACGACCTGAAACACCAGTGCCTGATTGAACGCGCGGCCGAAGTTGGCGTCGGAGACCGTCAGTTCGGCTCCACCGTTGGCGACCTTGAGCTTCATGGCGGCTATGCCTTGCCCGCAGGCGGCCTGGTCCTGCGCGCCGCGCGCCGCCCGGCCTTCACCGAGGCGCGCACGATCACCTCGCCGCCCTCGGCACCGGGCACGGCGCCGCGGATCAGCAGCAGGTTGCGGCCCACGTCCACCGCGACGATGCGCAGGTTCTCGGTCGTGCGGCGCACCACGCCCATGTGCCCGGACATGCGCTTGCCGGGAAACACCCGTCCCGGAGTCTGGCGCTGCCCGATCGAGCCGGGCACGCGGTGCGAGACCGAGGCGCCGTGCGACGCGTAGCCACCCGCGAAGTGGTGGCGCTTCATGACGCCCGCATAGCCCTTGCCGATGGTCACGCCGGACACATCCACGATCTGGCCTTCCCGGAACAGATCCGCCCTGAGCTCGCTGCCGGGCTTGAGCTCGGTCGCGTCGGCCGCGGGGGCGCCACCGGCCGCACCGGCCTGTGCCGCACCGGCCTGTGCCGCACCGGCGTCATCGAGCCGGAACTCGACCAGCCCACGGCCGGGCTGCACCTTGGCGCGCGCGTAATGGCCGGCGACCGGCTTGGAGAGCAGCTGCGGGCGACGGATGCCGAAGGTGACCTGCACTGCGCGATAGCCGTCCTTGTCGAGCGACTTCACCTGCGTCACCCGGTTCGGCAGCACTTCCACGACGGTCACGGGCACCGACTCGCCCGCGTCCGTGAAGATGCGCGTCATACCGCATTTGCGGCCGACCAGACCGATTGCCATGACAAATCCTCATCAGCGGGCACGCCCTGCGATCGGGAGCACCCATCACAAACCGGCGTGACCACGGGAGAGCGGCGCTTGAGCTGCGCTGATGCTCGAGTGGTCTTGGCCCCGCGAAACTGAGCCAACCTCGCCCGAAACCGCTGGCGGCGGCACCCCGGACCGACTGCCTCATTGCGGGGCCGGGGAAAAAGGCCGCGCAGTATAGCAGCTGAGGCCCGCGATACAAGGGTCCGGGGTTCCCGTCCGTCCGGGGCTTCGCCCCCGGGGGCCGCCCCGCGGAGCGCTGGGGCCGCGCCCGCGCCCGTGCCCGTGCCCGTGCCCGACTGTCGCCGCCTGCGGCCGGTCAGTTCAACCGGATCTGCACGTCCACACCGGCCGGCAGCTCCAGGCGCATCAGCGCGTCCACGGTCTTGTCGGTCGGGTTCAGGATGTCCATGAGCCGCTTGTGGGTGCGCAGCTCGTACTGGTCGCGCGCGTCCTTGTCGGCGTGCGGGGAGATCAGCAGCGTGAAGCGCTCCATCTTGGTCGGCAGCGGTACCGGGCCACGCACCGTCGCGCCCGTGCGTCGCGCCGTGTCGACGATCTCCCTGGCCGAGTTGTCGATCAGCCGGTGGTCGAACGCCTTGAGGCGGATGCGGATATTTTGATTAGCCATCGTCAACAACCCTCTGGGTTCGTACCCCAGGTATCGAAGCCGTTCAAAGGTACGACCCGTGGGGTCGATGGTGACCCCTCCAAGGGATTTACGTGACGTAAATCCCTTGGAGGGGTCGCCATCCACCTCACGTCATCACTCCTTTGAACGCTGCAACGCCCGTGATACACGCTCTGTACCTGATTGATGCTGGATCACTTCAAAATCTTCGAGACGACCCCGGCGCCGACCGTGCGCCCGCCCTCGCGGATCGCAAAGCGCAGCCCCTCCTCCATCGCAATCGGGGCGATCAGCTCCACCGTCATCTTGATGTTGTCCCCGGGCATCACCATCTCCGTGCTGCCCGGCAGCTCGATCGTGCCCGTCACGTCCGTGGTGCGAAAGTAAAACTGCGGCCGATACCCCTTGAAAAACGGCGTATGCCGCCCCCCCTCCTCCTTGGTCAGCACGTACACCTCGCACTCAAACTGCGTGTGCGGGGTGATGCTGCCGGGCTTGGCCAGCACCTGCCCCCTCTCCACTTCCTCCCGCTTGGTGCCGCGCAGCAGCACCCCCACGTTGTCCCCGGCCTGCCCCTCATCCAAAAGCTTGCGGAACATCTCCACCCCGGTGCAGATCGTCTTGGCCGTCGCCCTCAGCCCGATGATCTCCACCTCATCGTTCACCTTCACCACCCCGCGCTCGATGCGCCCGGTCACCACCGTGCCTCGCCCGCTGATGGAAAACACATCCTCCACAGGCATCAAAAACGGCTTGTCCACATCCCGCTTGGGCACCGGGATGTAGCGGTCCATCTCCTCCACCAGCTTCATCACCGACTTCGTGCCCAGCTCGCTCCCGTCCCCCTCCAGCGCCTTCAACGCACTGCCGATCACGATCGGGGTCTTCTCCCCGGGAAACTTGTACGTCGACAGCAGCTCCCTCACCTCCATCTCCACCAGCTCCAGCAGCTCCTTGTCATCCACCATGTCCGCCTTGTTCATGTACACCACGATGTAGGGCACCCCCACCTGGCGCGCCAGCAAAATGTGCTCGCGCGTCTGCGGCATCGGCCCGTCCGCCGCGCTCACCACCAAAATCGCCCCATCCATCTGCGCCGCCCCGGTGATCATGTTCTTCACGTAGTCGGCGTGCCCAGGACAGTCCACGTGCGCGTAGTGCCGCGCCTTGCTCTGGTACTCCACGTGCGCGGTGCTGATCGTGATGCCGCGCGCCCGCTCCTCCGGCGCCTTGTCAATCTGGTCGTACGCCACAAACGAGCCCCCGTTCTGCTCGGCCATCACCTTGGTCAGCGCCGCCGTCAGCGTCGTCTTGCCATGATCCACATGCCCAATCGTCCCCACATTCACGTGCGGCTTGGTGCGCTCGAACTTTTCCTTGGACA
>DATJSD010000068.1:0-14130 GCA_035504335.1 Steroidobacteraceae bacterium
GATGTCGGCATCGCCGGCGCCGAGCATGATGCTGCGATTGATCTCATCGGTGATGTGCGGGATGACCTGCACGGTCGCGCCCAGATAATCGCCGCGGCGCTCCTTGGCGATCACGCGCTCGTAGATGCGCCCGGTGGTGAAGTTGCTGTTGTGTCCGGTGGTGGTGCGCACGAAGCGCTCGTAATGCCCGAGGTCCAGGTCGGTCTCGGTGCCGTCGGCCGTGACGAACACCTCGCCGTGCTGAAACGGGCTCATCGTGCCCGGGTCCACGTTGATATACGGGTCGAGCTTGACCATGGCGATGCGCAGCCCGCGCCCCTCGAGGATCGCGCCCAGCGACGCGGCCGCGATGCCCTTCCCCAACGAGGAAACGACGCCGCCGGTGACGAAGACGAAGCGAGTCATCGAGGATTTCCGCCGCCTGCAGAGGATCGCGCCATGGACGACGGGCCATCAGCCTATCAAATCGGTTCCCCCGCCACAAATGCGACTCGGCCCGACGCGCCGCCTCAGTCGTCGGGGCGCCGCCAGCGGAAGCGACCCCGCTGCCCCTGCGGCCCGCGCTGCCCCTGCGGCGCACGCTGCCCCTGCGGCCCGCGCTGCCCGCCGCCCCGCCGGTCACCCGCAGCGTCGCGCCGGGCATCGGCCCGGGCATCGGCCCGGGCATCGGCGCGGTAGGCGGGGTCCAGCCACAGGTCCGCCACGGCGATGATGCGCTCGCCGTCGCCGATGAGCGGTACACCCGGCCGCTCCCACGGGGCGAGGCCGTACGCGCGCAGCAGATCCTTGAGTGGCGCGCGGCCGGCGGCGGCATGCAGCCGCTCGCCGCCGTGGCGGAAATCGACCTGCAGATGCGCGGGCAGCGCCCCCAGGGCCACGTCCCCGTGCGGCTCGGTCAGCAGACCCAGCACGCTGCCGTCCGCCAGCGTCAGCCAGGGCTCGCGCCGCCAGTCCCAGCGGCGGCTCGGGCCCGGTGCCCGCGCGGCAGCTGCGCTCTGCGCGAGCAGCCGATCCCCGTGCCGGCGCACCTCGCCGCCCCGCCAGCGCACCACTGCCGAGCCGTCGGCGCGCGCGCGCAGCAGCGGTCCGGCGATCTCGTGCAGCCGCCGGTGATCGGGCGGCAGCAGACCGCGCTCGCCGATCCAGTGGCGCAGCGCATTGCGCCGCTGCGGCTCCGGCAGGCGTCGCAGCACGCTCGAGCGCAGCGCCGTCCCGTCGCGCGCCGGCGCCAGCTGCGCGAGCGCCAGCCGCTCGAGCAGCGCCGCGGCCTCGGCCAGGTGCGCCGCACTGCGGCTGGCCGTGGCGCTCGCGGCCGGCCAGCGTGCGCGCAGCAGCGGCAGCACGCGTCGGCGCAGATAGTTCCGATCGAAGCGCTCATCGAGATTACTGGGGTCCTCGCTCCACTCGAGCGCATGCTCGCGTGCGTAGCGCTCGAGCTGCAAGCGCGTCACCGCCAGCAGCGGCCGCAGCAGCCGCGTGCCCCGCCAGGCGCTGTTCGCGCTCATGGCGGCGAGCCCGCGCACCCCGGCCCCGCGCAGCAGCGCGAGCAGCAGCGTCTCGAGCTGGTCCTCCTGATGATGCGCGGTCACCAGCAGCTCCCCGGGCAGCAGGCTCGCGGCCAGCGCCGCGTAGCGCGCGCTGCGCGCGGCCGCCTCGAGCGACTCGCCGGCCGAGCGCACCACCGCGGCGTCCAGCCGCTGGCAGGACACGCGCAGCCGCCGCGCACGCCGCGCCGCCGCCTCGGCCCAGGCATCCGCCTGCGCCTGCAGGTGGTGATTGACGTGCAGCGCGCGCAGCCGCAGCCGCCGCGTCGCGCGCAGCGCCGCCAGCGCGTCCAGCAGCACGCTCGAGTCCAGCCCCCCCGAGTACGCGACGCACAGGCGCACCCCGCGCAGCGGACCGATGAGCTGTTCGAGCCGCTCGCCCAGCCAGTCGACGCTCAGGACCTGCGGCGCTTCGGCACCCGGGGCCGGCGCCGGATGCGTCACGGGGGATTCTCGGTATACACACCGAAGGAGGCGAGGCGCACCGCGCGCTGCTCGAGCAGCGCCTGCGTGTCGCGCTCCTGCAGCTGCTGCAGGTTGCGCACCAGGCTGTCGCGCAGGGTGCCGCTCATCGCGGCCGGATCGCGGTGCGCGCCGCCGAGGGGCTCGGGCAGCACCTCGTCCACCAGGCCCAGCTCCCGCAGGCGCTCGGCGGTCAGGCTCAGCGCCTCGGCCGCCAACTCCTTCTTGTCGGTGTTCTTCCAGAGGATCGAGGCGCAGCCCTCGGGCGAGATCACCGAATAGGTGGCGAACTGCAGCATCAGCAGCCGGTCGCACACCCCGATGGCCAGCGCTCCGCCCGAGCCGCCCTCGCCGATGACGACGCTCACGATCGGAACGCGCAGCACCGACATCTCGAAGAGGTTGCGCGCGATGGCCTCGCTCTGACCGCGCTCCTCGGAGCCGACCCCGGGATACGCCCCCGGCGTGTCGATCAGGGTGATCAACGGTAGGCTGAATCGCTCCGCCAGCTTCATGAGCCGCAGCGCCTTGCGATACCCCTCCGGCTTGGGCATGCCGTAGTTGCGCCGCACGCGCTCCTTGGTGTCGCGTCCCTTCTGATGGCCGATGAGCATCACCGGCTCGCCCGCCAGACGCGCCAGACCGCCGACGATCGCCATATCGTCCGCGTACATGCGATCGCCGTGCAGCTCCTGGAAGTCGCTGAACACCGTCGCGACGTAATCCAGCGTGTAGGGGCGCTGCTGGTGGCGGGCGAGCTGCGTGATCTGCCAGGGTGTGAGGCTCGCGAAGATGGAGCGGGTGAGCGCGCGGCTCTTGGCACGCAGCCGACCGATCTCCTCTTCGATATTGACCTCATCCGAGGTCACGTGACCCAACTCCTCGATCTTGGCCTCAAGTTCGGCGATCGGCTGCTCAAAATCGAGGAAACTTACGGCCATCTAGCGGGCGACCCCTGATATTGTGTGCGCCGAAGCGTACGGGCTCGCCTCGCCCCGCGCAAGGCGGGCAGTCCGGCCAGCGCCGCGGCGCAGCCGCGCAACGGCGCCGGTCAGCGGGCCAGGGCGGCGGGCGCGCCCGAGGCGGTGTAGCCGAGTCGCACGGCCCCTGGACCGAGCAGCTCCTCGAGCCGCTCGAGCAGCTGCGCCGCGGGCCGCACCTTCCACTCCTCGGCGAACGCCAGGGTGCCGCCCGCCGCCGCCCCGCGGTAGCGCAGCAGCACCCGGCACTGGCCCCCGCGCGCCTCGCGCAGCAGCCCCTCCAGCCGCGCGAGCAGCGCCGGACCGGCCTGCGCCGGCCAGCTCAGCAGCAGCGTGTGCGCCAGCCGCTCGCGCACGCTCGCGAGGGAGGCGAGTTGCTTGGCCGCCAGGCGCCACGCGTCACTGAACTCGTCGAAGCGCAGAGCTCCTTCGACCTGCACCAGCGCGTCCTTGACGATCAGATCCCGGTAGCGCTGCCAGGTCTCCTCGAACAGCGTCACCTCGATGCGACCGCTGCGATCGTCGAGCACGAAGCTGACGCGCGGTCCGCGCCGGTGCACCTCCAGGATCAGTCCCGCGAGCGTCACGGTGCGCGAGTCCGCGTAGGGATTGCGGCCCTCGGCGGCCGGCCGGTCGGCCAGGAACTCGGCGATGCGGCCGGAGCTCAGGTGCCGCAGCTCCGGCTCGTACGGGGCGATCGGATGGCCCGTCAGGTACAGCCCGAGAATCTCGCGCTCGCCGGCCAGCCGCTGCGATGCGCTCCACTCGGGCAGCGGCTTCGCGTGCGCCTCGACGGCGCGCTCATCGGGAGGCCCGCCGGGGGGCTCGCTGGTCTGCGCGTTCGCAGGCCCGCCGGGGGGCTCGACCGCGGGGGTCGCCGCTTTCGGCGCGGCGGTGCCGAACAGATCCACCTGGCCGGCCTCGTGACTGCGCGCGGCCTGCTCGCCTGCGGCGATCGCCGCGGCGAGCCCGCCCATCAGCGTGGCGCGATTGGGGCCGAGGCCGTCGAGGGCTCCGGCGCGCACCAGCGCCTCGAGCGCGCGGCGGTTCACGCGCGCCAGGTCCAGCCGCCGGCACAATTCGGCCAGGCCGTGGTAGCGGCCGCCGGCGGCGCGCTCGGCGACGATCGCCTCGACCGCCGCGCGACCCACGCCCTTGAGTGCGCCGAGCCCGTAGCGCACGGTGCGCTCGTCGGCGACCTCGAAAGCGTAGCTCGAGGCATTGACGTCGGGGGGCAGCACCGTCAGCCCCAGCGCCAGGCACTCGTCGATCAGCGTGACGATCTTGTCCGTGTGGTCCATGTCGGCGGACAGCACCGCGGCCATGAAGGCCGCGGGGTAGTGCGTCTTCAGATAGGCGGTCTGATAGGACAGCAGCGCGTACGCGGCCGAGTGCGACTTGTTGAAGCCGTAGCCGGCGAACTTCTCCATCAGGTCGAAAATGTGCTCGGCCTGTCGGGCCGGCACGCCACGCGAGCGCGCGCCGTCGATGAACACCGAGCGCTGCTTGGCCATCTCCTCCGGCTTCTTCTTGCCCATCGCCCGGCGCAGCAGATCCGCCCCGCCGAGCGTGTAGCCGGCGAGCACCTGCGCGATCTGCATGACCTGCTCCTGGTAGAGGATCACGCCGTAGGTCGGCGCGAGCACCGGCTTCAGGTCCGGATGCAGGTAATCGATCGGCGTGCCGGCAGGCGCGTGCTTGCGGCTGATGAAGTCATCGAGCATGCCCGACTGCAGCGGCCCGGGCCGGAACAGCGCGTTGACCGCGACGATGTCCTCGAAGCAGTCGGGCTGCAGGCGGCGGATCAGGTCCTTCATGCCGCGTGACTCGAGCTGGAAGACCGCCGTGGTGCGGCAGGACTTGAGCAGCGCATAGGTGGGCGCATCGTCCATCGGCAGCTCGCCGAGCACGAGCGCCGCGGCGCCCTGCCGCGCGCGCTCGGCGTTTACGGTCCGCATCGCCCGATCCAGCACCGTCAGAGTCCGCAGGCCGAGGAAATCGAACTTCACCAGGCCCGCCGCCTCCACGTCGTCCTTGTCGAACTGGGTGATGACGTTGGCGCCGCCGGGCTCACAGTACAGCGGCGTGAAGTCGGTCAGCACCGAGGGGGCGATCACCACGCCGCCGGCGTGCTTGCCGGCATTGCGCGTCAGCCCCTCGAGCGAGCGCGCCAGATCCAGCAGATTGCGCACCTCCTCGTCCTCACGCGCCAGTCGCGCGAGCTCCGGCTCCTCGGCGAGCGCCTCCTCGAGGGTGATGCCGAGCCGGAAGGGCACGAGCTTGGCGATGCGATCGACGAACCCGTAGGGGTGACCGAGCACGCGCCCCACGTCGCGCACCACGGCCTTGGCTGCCATCGTGCCGTAGGTGATGATCTGGGAGACGCGCTCGTGTCCGTACTTTTCGGCCACGTAGTCGATGACGCGATCGCGGCCCTCCATGCAGAAGTCGATGTCGAAGTCCGGCATCGAAACGCGCTCGGGGTTGAGGAAGCGCTCGAACAGCAGGTCGTGACGCAGCGGGTCGATGTCGGTGATCGCCAGCGCATAGGCCGCGAGCGAGCCAGCGCCCGAGCCGCGTCCCGGCCCCACGGGCACGTGGTGCTCGCGCGCCCAGCGGATGAAGTCCGCGACGATGAGGAAGTAGCCGGCGAATCCCATCGCGCAGATGACCGTCAGCTCGAGCGCCAGACGCGCGCGGTAGCGCTCGGCGAGCGCGTCGGTGAGCTCCCCGCTGCCCTGCAGCGCCGCAAGCCGCCGGGCCAGACCGGCCTCGGCCTGGGCGCGCAGATGCTCGGCGGGTGTGCCGCCGCCCGGCACCGGGTAGTCGGGCAGGCGTGGCTCGCCGAGCCTGAGCGCCAGGCTGCAGCGGCGCGCGATCTGCACGCTGTTGGCGAGCGCCTCGGGAATGTCGTGAAACAGCGTGTGCATCTGCGCGGGAGTACGCAGATACTGCTGTGGCGTGTAGCGGCGCGGCCGCGCGGGGTCCGCGAGCAGCGTGCCATCGTGAATGCACACGCGCGCCTCGTGCGCCTCGAAGTCATCGGGACGCAGGAAGCGCACATCGTTGGTGGCCACCACCGGCACACCGCGGCGGCCCGCCAGGCGCAGCGCCGCGGGCAGGTAGGCGCTCTCCGCCGCGCGACCGAGCCGCTGCAGCTCGATGTAGAAGCGATCGCCGAACAGATCCAGCCAGCGCGACAGCGCCCCCTCGGCCTGCGCGCCGCGCTCATGCAGCAGCGCGCGGCCGACGTCGCCCTCGCTCGCCCCGGACAGGGCGATCAGGCCCGCGCAGCCACCCTGCTCGAGCCAGCGGCGCTCGATGAGCGCCTGCCCCGCGGGCGACTGACCCTCCAGGTAGGCACGGCTGACCAGGCGCGCGAGGGTGCGATAGCCGGAGAGGTTCTGGCACAGCAGCGTCAGGCGCGTGGTCCGTGCCGGCTCCTGCGCCTCGCGCAGCAGCACATCCACCCCGATGATCGGCTGGATGCCGCGCTCGAGCGCCGCGCGATAGAACTTCACCATCGCGAACAGATTGCAGTGGTCGGTGAGCGCCACCGCGGGCATGCCGGCCGCCGCCACCGCCTCCATCAGGTCCGGCACGCGCACCACGCTGTCGAGCAGCGAGTACTCGGTGTGCAGCCGCAGGTGGATGAACCCGGCGCTCATCGGGCCGCCCTCGCCCGAGCGCACGCCGTCTCGGCCTGCGCCATCTCGGCCTGCGCCGTCTCGGCCTCCTCCAGCTCGGCCTCCTCCAGCTCCGCTTCTGCCATCTCCACTTCGGCCAGCTCCGCATCGCCGAGCTCGGGGTCGCCGAGCAACCCATGCGCGGGCAGCGCCCCGAAGGGCAGCTCGCCCGACAGCCAGCTGCGCAGCGGATTGAAGCTGGTGCGGTGGATCGCGCACGGACCCAGGTGCGCGAGAGCCTGCAGGTGCAGGCGCGTGCCGTAGCCGAAGTGCCGCGCGAGGCCGTAGCCGGGATAGCGCGCGTCCAGTTGCCCCATGAGCGCATCGCGATGCGTCTTGGCGAGGATCGAGGCGGCGCTGATGCAGGCGACCCGCGCATCGCCGCTCACGATGGTCTGCACCTCGCAGTCGGCGAAACAATCGCGCAGCCACGGCGCACGGTTGCCATCGATCAGGATGCGCGCGGGACGCAAGGGCAGATCGATCAGTGCGCGCTTCATGGCCAGCAGCGACGCCTGCAGGATGTTCAGCAGATCGATCTCGGAGTGATCGGCCTCGGCGATGGCATACCCCAGGGCGCGCTCGCGGATGCGCCGCGCGAGCAGCACGCGGCGCTGCGGGGTGAGCTGCTTGGAATCGCGCAGCCCGCGGATGGCGCGCCGCGGGTCGAGGATGACCGCCGCGGCCACCACCGGGCCGGCCAGCGGCCCGCGCCCCGCCTCGTCCACCCCCGCCGTCAGCGTCTGCGCCACGCGCACTCCCCGCCGCATCATCCGTCGGCCCGCTCCACACCCTGCCGCCCGGGCAACCCGAGCCGCCCGAGCAGCCCGAGCACGGCCTGCGCGGCGCGCACGGCCCCGTCGGCCCGCAGGCTCTCGTGGATCGCGCGAAACCTGCGCTGCAGCTGCTCGCGCCGCTCGTCATCCGCCAGCAGCGACTCGACCGCTGGACAGAGATTATCGGGGATGACGGCCTCCTGAAAGAACTCCGGCGCGAGCGACTCACCGGCCAGCAGGTTGGGCAGCGAGAAGCGCGCCAGGCGCACGAGCCGCAGGGCGCGTACCAGCCGCGCCGTGAGCCCGCTCACCCGGTAGGCGACCACCATCGGGCAGCGGCACAGCAGCGCCTCGAGCGTGGCGGTGCCCGAGGCCACCAGCGCGGCGTCCGCGGCCGTGAGTGCGGCGCGCGCCTGTCCGTCGAGCACGCGCACGGCCAGCGCCGCCGCGTCGGCCGGCCGCACCGCCCCGCCGGCGAGCGCGATCGGCGCCGCCGGCGCGATCGGCGCCGTCGCGGCCGGCCCGATCGACGCACCGGCGGCGCGGAGCGCGCGCGCGAACTCGGCGCGTACCGCGGCGTTGGCCATCGGCGCGACCACGCACAGGTCCGGATGATGCGCGGCCAGGCGCTGCGCCGTGGCGATGAATGGGGCCGACAGGCGCTGCACCTCGCCCAGCCGGCTGCCGGGCAGCAGCGCGAGCACCGTGCCGGCGGGCGGCAGGCCGAGCATCAGGCGCGCGGCCGCCCGGTCGGGCGCCAGCGGCGCCTGGTCGGCGAGCGGATGGCCGACGAACTCGGCGCGCACCGCGTGACGCGCGTAGAACGCCGGCTCGAAGGGCAGCAGGCACAGCACCAGATCGCAGCAGCGCGCGATGCGGCGCACACGGCCCTGCCGCCACGCCCAGATCTGCGGGCTGACGTACTGCACGGTGGGCACCCCGCGGGCGCGCAGGCGGCCCGCCAGCCCCAGGTTGAACGCCGGCGCGTCGACGCCGATGAACACATGCGGATGCCAGGCGCTGAACTCACGCAGCAGCCGCGCGCGCAGGCGCACGAGCCGCGGCAGATGCCGCAGCGGCTCGATCAGTCCCATGACCGCCAGCTCGTGCGCATCGGCGAGGGGCACGCAGCCGGCGGCACGCATCGCGGGGCCCGCGACGCCGTGAAATTCGATGGGGGTCGCGGCCGCGCCGGGCGGAGCGGGCGCGCCGGACGACGCGGGCGCGCCGCGCGCCGCGACTGCCGCGCGCAGCGCCTCGATCAGTGCGCCACCGAGCGCGTCGCCGGAAGCTTCTCCGGCGACGATCGCGACGCGCAACGCCTCCATCAGCGGATCAGGCTGCGTTCCGAGCCGAGCGCGATGAATTCCACGAACGGCCTGAGCTCCACCTGTGTTTCGGCGAGCTCGGAGAGCTGCTCGAGCGCCGCCGCGAGCGGCAGCTCGCTGCGGTACAGGATCCGATAGGCGTTGCGCAGATTGCGGATCTGATCGGCTGTGAAGCCGCGGCGCTTCAGGCCCTCGACGTTGATCGAGTGCGGCTCGGCGGGATTGCCGACCGCCATCACGTAGGGCGGTACGTCGCGCGTGGCGCCGGCGTGATGCGCCAGGAAAGCGTGTGCGCCGATCTTGCAGAACTGGTGGACCGCGACGTAGCCGCTGAGGATCGCCCAGTCGCCGATGTGCACGTGGCCGGCGATCTGCGCGAGGTTCGCCATGATGATGTTGTTGCCGAGCAGGCAGTCGTGCCCCACGTGCGTGTAGGCCATGAGCAGGCAGTCATCCCCGATGCGCGTGACGCCCTGGTCCTGCACGGTGCCGCGGCTGATCGTGCAGTACTCGCGGATGACGTTGCGGGCACCGATCGTCAGGCGCGTGGGCTCGCCGGCGTATTTCCTGTCCTGCGGCGCCTCGCCGATCGAGGCGAACTGGAACAGCTTGTTGCCCTCGCCGATGCTCGTGTGGCCGTTGATCACCACGTGCGGGCCGATCCAGGTGCCCGCACCGACCTGCACGTGCGGACCGATGACGCTGTAGGGACCCACCTCCACATCGGCGGCAAGCCTGGCGCCGGCCGCCACGATGGCACGCGGATCGATCATGGCAGCTCGCCCGGCGGGGCCGCCGTTGCCTCCTTGAGGTTCGGCGCCACCATGATCTGCGCATGCGCGACCTCCTCGCCGTCCACCTCGGCGGCGGTGGCCAGCTGCCAGATGCCACGCAGGCTGCGCTCGTAGCGGGCGATGAGAATCAGCTGATCGCCGGGCACCACGGGGCGGCGGAAGCGCGCCTTGTCGATGCCGACGAAGTAGACGCTGGCATTGGGATTGGCGATGACGTCGGCGCTGATATAGGCGAGCAGCCCGGCCACCTGTGCGAGCGCCTCGATGATGAGCACGCCCGGCATCACCGGACGGCCGGGGAAGTGACCCGTGAACCACGGCTCGCCGAAGGTGACGTTCTTCAGCGCACGGATGCTCTGGCCCCGCACGCACTCGAGCACGCGATCCACCAGCAGAAACGGATAGCGATGCGGCAGGCGCTGCATCACCCCGTGGATATCCAGCTGCAGCGCCGGCCCCGGCTCTGTGTCACTCATCGTCGCCTTGCCCCCTGCCCAGCGATGCGCGCCGCGAGGCGAGCTTCAGTCCCGCCACGATGCGTTTCCAGCGCGCCAGCGGCTCCGCCGACCACAGGCTCGCGTAGGTGCCGGGATTGTGGATCGACCCGGACACCGTGGTACGCCCGGCGATGACCACATCATCGCAGATCCGGATGTGGCCGTTGACGCCCACCCCGCCGCCGATCATGCAGCGCGCCCCGATGTGCGTGCTGCCGGAGATGCCGGTGCAGCCGGCGATGGCGGTGTGCGCGCCGATGCGCACGTTGTGGCCGATCTGCACCAGGTTATCGAGCTTCACGCCCTCCTCGATCACCGTATCCTCGATGGCGCCGCGGTCCACGGTGCTGTTGGCGCCGATCTCCACGTCATCCGCGATGCGCACGCCGCCCACCTGCGGGACCTTGATCCAGCGCGCCGCCTCGCGCGCGAAGCCGAAGCCATCGGCGCCGATCACCGCGCCGGGATGGATCAGCACGCGCTCGCCGAGCCGCACACCCGGCAGCAGCGTGACGCGCGCCACCAGGTGGCTGTCGGCGCCGATGGGCACCCCGGCGCCGATCACGCAGCCGGGGCCGATCCGGCAGCGCGGGCCGATGCGCGCCCCGTCCGCGATCAGCGCGAAGGCGCCGATCTGGGCGCTCGCATCCACGCTCGCCGCGCCCGCGACGCTCGCGCTCGGATGCACGCCCGCGACCCAGGGCGCCGGCGGATGCAGCAGTGCCGCGATGCGCGCGAACAGCGCGTGCGGATTGTCGCTGATCAGGGCCGACACCGGGCAGCGCGGGGCGGCGGCCTCCTCGAGCACCACCGCGCCGGCGCGCGTGCCGGCGAGCTCGCGCTGCAGGCGCACATTGGCGAGGAAGCTCAGCGCCGCGGGATCCGCGGTCGCGAGCGGGGCCACGTGGTCCACGCGCTGCTCCGGATCACCGCGCAGCGCGCAGCCGAAGCGCACCGCCAGCTCTCCGAGCGCGAGGCTCATGGGGGCGGGCCGCGTGCGCGCACGCCGCCTAGCGACTGCTCCGGCGCGTGCTGCGCGTGCTGGCACCGCTGGTGCTGCCGAGACCGGCCGTACCGCGCGCCTGCAGCGCCGCGAGCACCGGCTGGGTGATGTTGATCGCCGGATTGGCGAAGATCACCCCGTCGGCCAGCACCAGGTCGAAGCGCTGGGCGGCCGCGTACTGCTGCACCTGGTCCACCACCACCTTGGCGACCTTGGACATCTCCAGATCCCGCTGCGCGTTGAAGTCGTCCTGATACTCCTGGACCTTCTCGGAGAGATCACGTTGACCGTCGCGCAGCGACTGCTCGGCGGCGTTGCGCGCATCGGCGGTCATGGTCGCGCCGTTGCGGTTCAGCTGGTCCTCCTCGCTGCGCAGGCGTTGCTGCTCGCTGTTGAGCTCGGTCTGCTTGGCCGCGTACTCGCGCTGCAGCGAGGCGATCACCGCCTTGGCCTGCGGGGATTGCTGCATCAGCATGGCGTAGTCGACGAAGCCGATCTTCAGATCCGCCCATGCAGGCGCGCAGACCAGCATCGTCAGAGCGAGCGCCCCCCCTGCCACGATGCGTCCGGTTCGACGGGCCGTCCCTACTGATCCTCGCATATGAAAATCCCTGCCTAGAATGATTGACCCACCGTGAACTGAAATTCCTCGATCCGGTCCTGGAAGTGAATCAGATCCCCGTTGGAGGCATTCAGCGGCACGCCAAAGCTGAAACGGAACAATCCGACCACCGGAGCGAGCCACTGCACCGACACACCTACCGATTCCCGCAGCTCATGATAGCCGAATTTGTAGGTGACGGGGGTCTCCAGGTCCTTGCCGAGGAAGCTGGTGCCGTCGGTGGAGAACACGTTGCCGATGTCGAAGAACAGGCTGCCGCGCGCGCTGGTCTGGAATTTCGCCGGCGTCGGCACGATCAGCTCGGTCTGCGCATAGGTCAGCAGGTTGCCGCCGTACGGATTGCCGTTGGTATCCACCGGGCCGAGCGTGTCCTCCAGGAAACCGCGCACCGAGTCCGGCCCGCCGGCGAAGAAGCGCTTGTACGGGGGCAGCGCGGTGGTGTTGCCGAGTCCTATGCCGTAGGAGACATTCAAGTTTTCCGACAGGGTCCAGCCGTGCGTCAGCGGCAGGTATCCGGAGAAGCGGTAGCTGCCGATCGCGTAGCGCACGTCCAGCCCCGGCGGCACATAGGTGAAGTTCAGCACGTGCCGTATGCCCTGCGTCGCGAACAGCCCGCGGTTGAGCGAGGAGTAGACATAGGCCGCCGTGAGCTCGGCGGTATCGAACTGCGTGCCGAGCACCGGGTTGGTGCTGGTGACCGTGGTGCCGTCCGGCTCGATGTAGGTGCTGTTGACCTCGCCCGAATACGCATGGCCGTTGCTCTCCACCCAGTCCACCGCCTGGCGCGCGCTCGCGCTCTGGTAGGTCTGCAGATTGACGTTCTGCAGCGATACCCCGCCGCTGACGAACTGGTTCTCGCTGATCGGATAGCCGAACGTCAGGCCGAGATTGATCTGCTTGGAGCCGAAGGCCGAGGACTGCTGGTAGAGCTGCGTGGAGTCCGAATAGCTGAGCGCGACGGTGCGCGACAGGCCGTCGACCGTGGTGTAGGGATTGGTCTCGCTGACGCTGTAGACCTTCTCGTACAGGCCGGCATCCAGATTCAGCGACAGATTGTCGCCGCTGCCGAGGAAGTTGGTGTCGGCGAGGTTGCCGTTGAGCACGAAGCCCTCGTAGGCCGAGTAGCCGATGCCGCCGCCGACGCTGGCCGCGTCGCGCTCCTTGATGGCCATGTCCACGTCCACCTCGTCCGGGGTGCCGGGAACCGGCGTGGTGTTCATGTCGACGCTTTCGACGTAGGGCAGGCGCTCCAGGCGCAGCTTGGACTGCTCGAGCGCCAGATTGGAGAGCCACGCGGCCTCGAGCTGGCGCATCTCGCGACGCATGGTCTCGTCGTTGGTGCGCGTCGTGCCCGTGAAGTTGATGTGGCGCACGTACACGCGATTGCCCGGATCGACGAACAGCGTCAGGTTGACGATCCTGTGCGCCTCGTCGGTGGTCGGCACCGGCTCGACCTTGGCAAAGTAGAATCCCTCGGCGCCCAGGCGGTTCTTGATCGCATCCTCGGTGTCGCTGATCAGGTGCTGCGAGTAGATCTGACCGGGGTGCACCAGCAGCAGCCGCTGCAGCTCGGCCGCCGACACGATCAGGTTGCCGGCGAGCTTGATCTGACCGAGGTGATAGAGGTTCCCCTCGGTGAGGTTCACCGTGATGAAGATGTCCTTCTTGTCCGGCCCGATGGTGACCTGCACCGAGTCGATGTGGGCGTTGGCGTAGCCGCGGTCCTGAAAGTAGCCCTGGATCTTCTCCAGATCGCCCTGCAGCGACTGGCGCGAGTAGCGGTCCTTGGAGTTGAACAGGGTGAACAGCGTCGGGGTCTGCAGCGACAGGGTGTCGAGAATCGCCTTGTCCTTGAAGGTGGTGTTGCCCACCAGGTCGATCTGGCGGATCTTGGCGCGGCCGCCCTCGTCGATGTTGATGCTGACGCGCACGCGGTTCTCGGGCAGGTTCACGACGCTGGTTTTGATCTGCACCGCGTACTTGCCGCGGCTGTAGTACTGGTCGGTCAGGGCCGCGGTGAGATCATCCAGCGTGGAGCGATCGAAGGTCTTGCCGGCCGTCAGCCCCGCCATGCGCAACACCTTGTTCAGATCCTCGGTCTTGATGTCCTTGTTGCCCTTGATGTCGATGCTCTCGATCGAGGGCCGCTCCTTTACCACCACCACCAGCGTGTCTGCCTGGCGGCGCAGCTGCACGTCGCTGAAGAAGCCGGTGGCGTACAGCGCGCGCAGCGCATCGGCCACGCGCTGCGCGTCGAGGTGATCGCCGATGTCGACCGGCAGATAGTTGAACACCGTGCCCTCGGAGATGCGCTGCAAGCCGAAGATGCGGATGTTGCGCACGGTGAAATCGTCGGGCGACGCCGGCGCCGCCGCGGTCGCGCCGAACTGATCGGGCACGGACTGATCCGCCGCCGGCGCCGTCGCCGGCGATGCCGC
>DATJSD010000069.1:0-3031 GCA_035504335.1 Steroidobacteraceae bacterium
TGCGCGCGATGACGATATCGCCCAGCAGCCGTGGGTCCACGGCGAGTCGACCGGTCGGTCCGTGATGATCCGTGCCACACTCGGTGAACTGCAGCTCGGAGGGCGGGATCTGGGCAGCCGCCCGGGCGGCATCCAGCCGCAGGGCAAAGGCCTCTCCCCGCGAGAGGCGTAGCCGCCGCTCGGCCGCGCTCATGGCGCGGCAGGTGCCGGGGTAGAGGCTGCCCGTCGGGGGGTTGCCGGCAGCGGGCGGCGCCTCGGCGGCGGGCAGCGCCTCGGCGGCATGCGGCGCTTCGGCGGCGTGGGCGATTTCTGCGGCGATCTGTGCGCGCGTGCAGAAGCAGGGATAGATCACCCCTCGCTGCTCGAGGAGGGCGAGCGCGGCCCGATAGGCGTCGCCGCGCGTCGACTGATGCAGCACCGGCTCGCGCCAGCTCACACCGAGCCAGGCCAGATCCTCGCGGATCGCCGTTGCGAATTCGGGCCGGCATCGTCCCCGGTCCAGATCCTCGATGCGCAGCACGAAGCCGCCGGGACAGGCGGCGGCGAACGCCGTCAGGGCCGCGAACGCATGTCCGAGGTGCAGCAGCCCCGTGGGACTGGGCGCAAAGCGCGTGATCGGCTGCGACATCGACCGGTCGAAGGCTTGCGCGGCTGCGCTCACTGCCGCCGTGTACGCGCGTGTCAGCCGCGGGCGCCCGCCGCGACCTGATGTCGCACGGCCTCGATCAGCGCGGCGACATCGGCCTCACGGGTGTTGAACGCGGTGACCAGACGAATCGTCGTGCTGTGCTCGTCCAGCCAGCGATAGAACTGGAAGCCCTGTGCGAGCAGCGCGCCGATCACGCGCTCGGGCAGCTCGACGAAGAGCTCATTCGCCTCCACCGGATGCACGAGCCGTACGCCGGCGATGGCGGCCAGACCCGCGGCCAGCCGCTGGGCCAGCGCGTTGGCGTGGCGCGCGAGGCGCAACCACAGGCCGTCGGTGAGGTAGGCATCCAGCTGCGCGGACAGCACACGCATCTTCGAGAACAGGTGTCCGCCGCGCTTGCGACGGAAGCCGAGCGTCGCGGCCAGCGCCGCGTCGAACACGATCACCGCCTCGGCGGCGAGCGCGCCGTTCTTGCTCGCTCCGAAGCTCAGCACATCCACGCCGGCGCGCCAGGAGAGTTCCGCGGGACTCGCCTCGAGGAAGGCGAGGGCGTTGGCGAAGCGCGCGCCGTCCACGTGCACGCGCAGCCCGTGCTCATGCGCGACCTCGGCGATGGCGGCGATGTCGGAGGGGCGATAGCAGGTACCGGCCTCGGTGGCCTGGCTGAGACTGATCGCCGCGGGCTGCGCGTGATGCACCACGCCGAGCCCGTCGGGCAGCAGTGCCGCGAGCTGCGGCGCCGACAGCCGGCCGTGCGCACCGGGCAGGACGTGCAGCTGCGCGCCGCCGGTGAAGAACTCGGGCGCGCCGCATTCGTCCAGCGCGATGTGCGCCTCCTCGTGACAGTAGATCACGCCCCACGGTGGCGCGAGCAGTGACAGGCCGAGAGCGTTGGCGGCGGTCCCGGTGGCCACGAAGTACGCCGTCAGGTCGGTCTCGAACAGATCCCGCAGATGCGTCTGCACCCGGCGGGTGTGCGCATCCTCGCCGTAGGAGGTGCGCGCGCCATCGTTGGCGGCCGCGAGCGCGGCGAGCATCTCGGGGGCGAAGCCGGCGGTGTTATCGCTGCGAAAGTCCATGCGGTATTGTAAAGTGCCGGGCGGTGACCCACTACACGCGCGGCAGCGCGCGACGGACGGAGTGATGGCCGGAGTGATGGCATTGAAGAGGAGCACGGCCGCGCTGGTGACGGGGGCGGTGCTGCTGCTGTCGGCCTCGATGGCCCTGGCCGCCGATCCGGTCGAGGGCGTGGATTACTTCCCCGTGCAGCCGCAGCAGCCGCTCACGGTTGCGCCGGGCATGGTGGAAGTGACCGAGGTATTCTCCTATGCCTGCCCGGCCTGCAATCAGTTCCACACCCTGCTCGATCAGTACGCGGCGAACCTGCCGCGCCATGTGGTGCTCGATTACGTGCCGGCCTCCTTCAGCCCCGCCGAGGACTGGCCGATGTTCCAGCGCGCCTTCCTGACCGCGCAGGCGCTCGGCCTGATCACGCCACGCCTGCACGATGCGATGTTCGATGCGGTCTGGAAGACCGGCCAGCTCGCGGTGGTCGACTATGGGACCGATCGCATCAAGCTGCCCGCGCCCGCCATCGCCGACGCCGCCGCCTTCTACGCGGCGGCCACCGGCGTGAAGCCCGCGACCTTCATCGCCACCGCCAACTCCTTCAGCGTGGACGTCAAGATCCGCCAGGCCGATCAATTCGTGGCCGCCTGTCAGGTCGACTCCACGCCGACCATGATCATCGATGGCAAGTACCGCGTCAGCGTCAGCTCGTCCGGAGGCTACCCGCAGCTGCTCGCGGTGACCCGGTGGCTGGTCGCGCGCGAGCTCGCGGCGCTGCCCGGCGCCGCACCACCCGCCGCGCCCCCAAAGCGCTCGCACCACGCGCACGTCGGCTGAGCGCCGCGGCGCCTCACGCGGCGCCTCAGTAGAGCGCGACGGCCGCGATGACGCACAGGAACAGCAGAAAGGTCGTGCCGGCGACCGCCACCAGCGCCAGCGTGCGCCACAGCGCCGCGAGCGCCGACAGCGAGTAGGTGCCGCGCAGCTGCGCGAACATGTGCGCGGGCGGGACCGCGAGCAGGGTCAGCGTCGCAAGGCCCGCGAATCCGGCCCGGCCGAGCAGCGTGACCAGGATCACCAGCAGCGACATGAAGGACAGCGAATACAGCGAGAACACCACGTGGTCATAGGCCACCACGTCGCGTCGGCGCGCAAACAGCAGAGACAAGAACGGCAGTGAGATCGGCACCAGCAGGAAGGCGAGGCGCGCCGCCGCCTCGCGCAGCCGGAAGAGAAACAGATAGGGATTGGCGAGAATGCGTCGCAGCGTCGCATCGAGCCAGGCGTGACCCGTGTCGACCTTGAGGCTCGACA
>DATJSD010000070.1:0-2751 GCA_035504335.1 Steroidobacteraceae bacterium
GCGTCCATCCTGCTGGTGATCACCGGGGTAGTGCTGGCGCTCGTGCCAGGGCTGCCGACGCTGCAGCTGGCACCGGAGCTGGTGCTGCTGCTGGTGCTACCGCTCGTCGTGTACTGGTCCGCGGTTGCGATGAGCTGGCGCGAATTTCGCTTCAACCTACGCCCGATCTCGATGCTGGCGGTGGGCTGCGTGATGTTCACCACGGCCGCCGCCGCAGCGGCCGCGCACTGGCTGCTGGGCCTGTCCTGGCCGGTGGGATTCGTGCTGGGGGCGATCATCTCCCCGCCCGATCCGGTAGCGCCGTTGTCGATTGCCCGCCGCCTGCACCTGCCGCGGCGCATCCTGGTGATCCTAGAGGGCGAGGGGTTGGCCAATGACGCCACCGCACTGATCCTGTATCGCTTCGCGGTCGTGGCCGTGAGCCTCGGCGCCTTTTCACTCGGCCGCTCCGCCGGCCTTTTCTGCGTGATCGTCGCCGGGGAGGTATTGTGGGGGATCGGCGTCGGCTGGGTGATGCTGCGACTGCGGCGCTGGGCCGCCGATCCGCCCATCGAGATCACCCTGTCGGTGCTGACGCCCTTCCTGGCCTACTGGCCCCCCGAGTACCTCGGCGGCTCGGGGGTGCTGGCGACTGTAACCCTCGGCCTGTACGTCAGCTGGAATTGCCCGCGGCTGATCAGCCCCGCAACGCGCCTGCAGGGCGTGTTCTTCTGGGACTTCCTCACCTACCTGATCGAAGGCATGGTGTTCTTGGTCACGGGGCTGCAGGCGCGTGCGCTGATGGCGGGTATCCGCGATTATTCGCCGCGCGAGCTGGTGCTCTCGGCCGTGATCGTCAGCGCCGTGGTGATCGCGGCGCGTTTCGCGTGGATGTTCCCGGCCACCTATCTGCCGCGCTGGCTGTCGGCCTCGCTCCGGCGCCGCGACCCGTCGCCGCCCTGGCAGTGGCCGTTGGCGCTGGCGTTCACCGGTGTGCGTGGCATCGTGTCGCTCGCTGCGGCGCTCGCGCTGCCGCTGGCGACCGAGGACGGATCGCCGTTTCCTCACCGTGACCTGATCTTGTTCCTGGCGTTTTGCGCGATTCTGGTGACTCTGGTGGGTCAGGGCTTGGCGATGCCGGCCGCGATGCGTGCACTCGGATTGGCCCGGGCCGGTTACCGCGAGCGCCACGCCGACCGCGAGGCGGAGTTTGTCGCGCGCCGTCAAGCGGTCGAGGCGGGGCTGGTGCAGCTCGAGGAGCTGATAGGTGCGCGCCAGCTTAGCGAGGAACTCGTCGCGCCCCTGCGCGCCAGTTATCGGAACCGGCTGCATCACCTCGAGCGGCGCAGCGACGGTGACGACGGCCACCGCAAGCTCACCGAGCTGCACGAGCAGATCGAGTCACTGCTGCTGGCCGCCGAGCGCGCGCGGATCAACGAGCTGTCTCGTGGCGGCCAGCTCAAGGATGAGGCGCGGCGCCGGATCGAGCGCGAGCTCGACCTGCGCGATGCGCAGCTGCAGAACCTGCGCGCCGGGGAGTAAAGGACCGGCGACGACCAATCCAATTGACCGAGAGCGGACTTCCGTGACCGGCCGGTTAGGGGTAAATCGTTCTGGACTGTTCAGTTCGGAATTGCTACGCTTTGCCATGGCTCGGCCCCGTGAATTTGATCCAGACAAGGTTCTGCAACAGGCCATGCAGGTGTTCTGGGCGATGGGCTACGAGCAGGCCTCGCTCGACGACATCTGTGCAGCCTGCGGCATCAGCCGCTCTACCCTGTATTCCAGCTTTGGCGACAAACGGGAGCTGCTGCGACGCTCGTTGACTCGTTATACCGACGAAGGGACCGCGCGGTTTCGCGCGCTGTTGACCGACCGCCCGATCCGCGAAGGGCTCGCAGCCATACTCGACGCGTTCATCGACAGCATCGTTGCAGGTCCGGGCCGCAGGGGCTGCTTCATTGGTAATTGCGCCGCGGAGCTCGCTCGGCACGATCGCCAGGCCCTGGCCAGTGTCGCGCACGGCATGCAGCGCACCGAATCGATTCTGCACGAAGCGCTGGATAGCGCCAGAGCGCGTGGCGAGCTGGCCCCGGATGCGGATATCCGAGCCCTGGCGCGCTTTTTTACGGCAGCTTTTCAGGGGCTGCGGCTGGTGGGCAAGGTCAACTCGGATCGCCGCACACTAGAAGACATCGCGGCCACCACGCTGCAGGTGCTGCAGCCGTACGTTACGGTGGATTCGCGGCATCGGGGGAAATCATGCGACGCCACTTCTCCTGCTACCTGATCAGCCCCTGGAAATGCATCCTTTTGGCACTGGCTTTGGCCCCGGCGCCGCCCGTCAACGCGGCGCTCGCCCCGGCGCTGGTCCCGACTGCCCCGGCATTGATCGACCTCAAGGGCGCTGCGACTGATCTCAGTCGCTATCGAGGACGCGTCGTACTGCTGAATTTCTGGGCGACCTGGTGTGCACCCTGCCGGCAGGAGATGCCGGCGCTCGATCGACTTTATGGGCAGCTTCATTCGCGGGCGGTCATCGTTGGCGTGGCCGCGGACGATCGCGCGACGGTCGCGCCTTTCGTTGGGAGGCTGGGCATTCATTACCCGATAGCCGTTGGGAATCCAGACCAGGTGTTTGCCTGGACCGCTGCTCTGGGCAATGTGACTCAGGGGTTGCCGTTCAGCGTTCTGCTGGACACTCAGGGTCAAGTGCGGTGGATCCAGTCCGGAACCGTGACCATCGCGGATGTAAAGCGTCGGATCGAGCAA
>DATJSD010000071.1:0-20322 GCA_035504335.1 Steroidobacteraceae bacterium
GGGCGCTGCCGCGTCGGCCGGCGGGACCGCGTCGATCGGGACCGCGGCCGCGGCGGGCGCTCGCGAGGCGCCGATGGACGCCGAGCGGGTGCTGAACGTCTACAACTGGTCCGATTACATCGATCCCTCCGTGGTGCCGGCGTTCGAGAAGGAGTACGGCATCCACGTCAACTACGACGTGTTCGACTCGAACGAGGTGCTCGAAACCAAGCTGCTCGCCGGCTCCACCGGCTACGATGTCGTGGTGCCCTCCGCCTCGTTTCTGCAGCGTCAGATCCAGGCCGGCGTGTTCCAGAAGCTCGACAAGGCGCTGCTGCCGAACCTGAAGAATCTGGATCCGGCGATCACACGCCTGATCGAGGTCAACGATCCGGGCAATCAGTACGGCGTAAATTATCTCTGGGGAACCTCCGGCATCGGCTACAACCCGGACAAGATCGACGCGGCGATGCCGAACGCACCGGTCGACAGCTTCGCGATGTTCTACGACCCGACGGTGGTGCGGCACTTCAAGGACTGCGGGGTATCGCTGCTCGATGCGCCCGACGAGGTGGTGAGCACCGTGCTGCTGTACCTGGGGCGCAATCCGAACAGCGAGGCCCCGGCGGACCTGCAGGCGGCCGAGCGCGTGCTGCTCGCGATCCGCCCCTACGTGCGCTACATCAACTCTTCCAAGTACATCGATGATCTGGCGAACGGGGACATCTGCCTCGCGCTCGGCTGGAGCGGGGACGTCGAGCAGGCGCGTGTACGGGCGCTGCAGGCCGGCAACGGCGTGAAGATCCGCTACCGGATCGCGCGCGAGGGCGCGATCAGCTTCTTCGACATGCTGGCGATCCCGGCCGACGCGCCGCACCCGAAGAACGCGCACCTGTTCATCAACTATCTGTTGCGACCGGACGTGGCGGCGAAGAACTCCAGCGCCGAGCATTACGCGACCAGCAACGCCGCCGCCTATCACCTGGTCAATCCCGCGGTGTACGACGACCCGGGCATCTATCCGACGCCGGCGGAGCTGGCGCGCCTGCATCCCAATGCCGCGCACGGCCAGGCCTACACGCGCGAGCTCAACCGCGTCTGGACGCACTTCAAGACCGGGACGTGACCGAGCGGGAGCGCCAGGCAGCCGCGGAGCGGGGGCAAGCGCCCGTCGCCTCTACCTACGTGCAGCTGCTCGGGCTGACCAGGCGCTTCGGCGAAGTGCTGGCGGTCGACGCGGTGTCGCTGTCCATCGCGCGCGGAGAGATCTTCTGCCTGCTGGGCGCTTCCGGCAGCGGCAAGACCACGCTGCTGCGACTGCTGGCGGGCTTCGAGACCCCGGACGCCGGGCGGCTGCTGCTCGACGGCGAGGACATCACCGACGTGCCGCCGTACCGGCGACCGCTGAACATGATGTTCCAGTCGTATGCGCTGTTCCCGCATCTGTCCGTGGAGCGCAACGTCGCCTTCGGGCTGGAACAGGAACGGCTGGCGCGCGCCGAGATCGGCCGGCGTGTCGGGCAGATCCTCGAGGTGGTGCGCATGGGCGCGCTCGCGCGGCGCAAGCCGCATCAGCTCTCCGGCGGCCAGCGCCAGCGCGTGGCGCTGGCGCGCGCGCTCGCCAAGCGTCCCAAGCTGCTGCTGCTGGATGAGCCGCTGGCCGCGCTCGACCGCAAGCTGCGCGAGCACACCCAGTTCGAGCTGCTCAACATCCAGAAGGAGCTGGGCGTCACCTTCATCGTGGTGACGCACGATCAGGAGGAGGCGATGACGCTCGCGACGCGCATCGGCGTGATGGACCACGGCCGCATCGTGCAGGTGGGCACGCCCCGGCAGATCTATCAGCAGCCGGCGACGCGCTTCGTGGCCGGCTTCATCGGCTCGGTGAACCTGCTGGATGGCCGCGTCATCGCTCGTCAGGACGGGCACGCGCGCCTGCAGTGCGAGGAGCTGCCCGCGCCCCTGCTGGTGCGCTGGCCCGGCCCGGGCGGCGACGAGGCCGGCCGGGAGCTGTGGGTGGCGCTGCGCCCCGAGCAACTGCGCCTGTCGAGCAACGCGCCGGCGCAGCCGCACAATTGGGCGCAGGGAGTGATCGGCGAGATCGCCTATCTGGGCGAGCTGTCGGTGTATCTGGTGCGCCTGCCGTGTGGCCGCGAGCTGCGCGTGACGCTGACCAACAGCGGCCGCGGTGCGGGCGCGGAGCTCGCGCGCGACATGCCCGTGTACGTGAGCTGGGATGCCGACAGCGCCGTGGTCGGCAGCGGCTGAGCGCGCGCCGCGCATGCTCGCGCAGCTGTCGATCTGGCTCGAGCGCCGTGGACGCACGCTGGTGGCGGGTATGCCGCTCGCCTGGCTGACGCTGTTCTTTCTGATTCCGTTCCTGATCGTGCTGAAGATCTCGTTCTCGGAGGCGCGGCTGGCCATGCCGCCGTACGCGCCGCTCATCCAATGGGTGCGCGCACATGCGCCGGCGATCCGCGTGCACCTGGACAACTACCGGCTGCTCGCCGGCGATCCGCTGTACCTGGATTCACTGCTGTATTCGCTGAAGGTGGCCGCCGGCTCGACCTTGTGCTGCCTGCTGCTCGGCTATCCGATGGCATTGGCGATTGCACGCGCAGCGCCGCAGCGCCGTCCGCTGCTGCTGATGGCGGTCATCCTGCCGTTCTGGACCTCCTTCCTGCTGCGCGTGTATGCGTGGATCGGCCTGCTGCAGGACAATGGCGTGATCAATCACCTGCTGCTCGCACTGCATCTCATCAGACGGCCGCTGGTGATGGTCAACACCACCTTCGCCGTGTACCTGGGCATCGTGTATTCGTATCTGCCCTTCATGGTGCTGCCGCTGTACGCCAACCTCGAGAAGCACGACGTGGCGCTGCTCGAGGCGGCGGCCGATCTGGGGGCGCGGCCGTGGCGCGCCTTCTGCCGGATCACGCTGCCGCTGTCGACACCGGGGATCATGGCCGGGGTGCTGCTGGTATTCATTCCGGCCGTCGGGGAATTCGTCATCCCGGCGCTGCTCGGCCCCGCCAATCAGCTCATGATCGGCCGCGTGATCTCCAACGAGTTCTTCGAGAACCGCGACTGGCCGGTGGCGAGCGCGCTCGCCATCGTGCTGCTGCTGCTGCTGCTCGCGCCGATCGTGGCGCTGCAGCGCTACCGCGGCCGGGATCTGGCGCGGGCATGAGCGCGCGTCGCTCGCCGCTGCTGCCGGCCGCGCTCGGGGCGGGGTACCTGTTCCTGTACCTGCCGATCGTTTCGCTGATCGTATTCTCCTTCAACGCCTCGCGTCTGGTGACGGTGTGGGATGCCGTGCATTCCCCGACGCTGAAGTGGTACGCGGAGCTGCTGCACAACGCGCAGATTCTCGCGGCCGCGCGCCTGTCGCTCGGCATCGCGACCCTGAACGCGACTGCCTCGGTGATGCTGGGCACGGCCGCGGGTTTCGCGCTGGCGCGCTTCGGCCGCTTCCGCGGCCGCGGCCTGCTCGCGGCGCTCACCACCGCGCCGCTGGTCATGCCGGAGATCATCACCGGCCTGTCGCTGCTGCTGCTGTTCATCTCCCTGCAGCAGCTGATCGGCTGGCCGGCGCGGCGCGGGGCGACCACCATCACCCTCGCGCACATCAGCTTCTCGGTCTCGTACGTGGCGATCGTGGTGCAGGCGCGGCTCGCCGGCTTCGATCACTCGCTCGAGGAGGCGGCGCTGGATCTGGGCGCGCGGCCCGCGCAGGTGTTCCGGCGCATCACGCTGCCGCTGATCGCCCCGGCGCTGCTGTCGGGCTGGCTGCTGTCGTTCACGCTATCGTGGGATGACGTGGTCATCTCGCAGTTCGTCGCCGGTCCGGGCTCGAGCACCCTGCCGATGGTAATATTCTCCAAGGTGCGCCTCGGGGTGAGCCCCGACGTCAACGCGCTGGCGACGCTGCTGATCTCGCTGGTGGCGGCGGGGGTGGTCGGCTCGACGCTGTGGCTGCAGCGGCGCGAGCGGCGGCGCGACCGCGAGACGCGCCTGGCACAGGCGGAGGGTTGAATGGCGGACTCGGTACTGCTGGGCCTGGACGTCGGCGGCTCCTCGATCAAGGCGGCACTGGTGGACGTGCAGCGGGGCGAGACCGTCACGCCCCTGCAGGTCATTCCCACGCCCACGCCCTCGACCCCGGACGCCGTGCTCCAGGTCTGCGCCCGCGTGGACCGGCAGCTCGCGGCCACCGGCCCGGTCGGCCTGGCATTTCCCTCGGTGATCCAGCACGGCATCGCGCGCACCGCCGCCAACGTCGATCAGGCGTGGCTCGGATACCCGGGCGGCGAGCGGCTCGCCGCACTCATCGGCCGTCCGGTCGAATTCATCAACGACGCGGACGCCGCCGGGATCGCCGAGATGACGACGGGCGCGGGCCGCGGCGTCAAGGGCGTGGTGCTGCTGCTGACTTTCGGTACCGGCATCGGCTCGGGGCTGTTCGTGGACGGTGAGCTGGTGCCCAACACCGAGCTCGGCCACATGGAGTTCCATGGCGTGGACGCCGAGAAGATCGCCTCGGCGCGCGAGCGCACCACCGAGAAGCTCGACTACGAGCAATGGTGCGCGCGCGTCAACGACTACCTCGCGCGTCTGCACGCGCTGTTCTGGCCGGACCTGTTCATCATCGGCGGCTCGATCAGCGAGGACTTCGAGCAATACCGCCACCTGCTGAAGAGTCCGACCGAGATCCGCCGTGCGGCCTATGGCGCGCAGTCCGGCGTGGTCGGGGCGGCGTTCGCGGCCGTGCGGGCGCAGCGACGCGCCGCCGCGCTCGCGCCCGGCACGGCGAGCGGCGCGGGAGCACGGAGCGCCCCTTGAGCCTGACGAGCAAGCTGCCGCGCGTCGGCACGACGATCTTCACGGTGATGTCGCGCCGCGCACAGGAGCTCGGGGCGATCAATCTCGGTCAGGGCTTTCCGGACTACCCGATCGATCCACGCCTGCCGGAGCTGATCTACGAGGCGATGCGCGCCGGATACAACCAGTACGCGCCGATGCCCGGCCTGCCCGATCTGCGCGAGATCATCGCGCTGCGGCTGGCGCGCCGCTACCCGGGCAGCTTCGATCCCGAGCGCGAGATCACCGTGACCCTCGGCGCGACCGAGGCGATCTACTCCGCGGTGCAGGCGCTGGTGGGTGCGGGCGATGAGGCCATCGTGTTCGATCCGGCCTATGATTCGTATGAGCCGGCGATCGAGCTGGCGGGCGCGCACTGCGTGCACGTGCCGCTCGAACCGCCGCGCTTCCGCTACGACTGGGAGCGCGTCGCGGCCGCCTGCACGCCGCGTACGCGGCTGATCATCGTCAATTCCCCGCACAATCCCGGCTGCAGCTGCCTGAGCGCCGAGGATCTCGCCGCGCTCGCGCAGCTGGCGGCGAGCCGCGACCTGTACCTGATCAGCGACGAAGTGTACGAGCACATCCTGTTCGACGGCCGGCGGCACCACAGCGCGCTGTCGCATCCGGCGCTGCGCGAGCGCAGCGTCGCGGTCTACTCGTTCGGCAAGACATTGCATGCCACCGGCCTGCGCGTGGGCTACGCGGTCGCGCCGCCCGCGCTGACCACGGAGCTGCGCAAGGTGCATCAGTTCAACACCTTCACCATCTCCACCGCGCTGCAGTGGGGCATCGCCCGCTACCTCGCCGAGCGGCCCGCGACCGGCGAGGATCTCGGCGCATTCTTCGCGGCCAAGCGCGACCGGCTCATCGCGGCGCTCGCCGGGCAGGGGCCGCGCGAGCCGGCGCCGCGGCGCGAGCCGGCGCCGCTGGCGGGCTGGTCGTTGCCGCCGTCGGAAGGCTCGTTCTTCCAGCTCATCGATTACGGGGCCATGAGCCAGGCGCGCGATGTCGAGTTCGCCGAGGAGCTGCTGAATCGCGCGGGCGTGGCCCTCATCCCGGTGTCGGTGTTCTACCGCGAGCCGCCGCGCATGACGCTGCTGCGCGCCTGCATCGCGAAGCGTGATGACACACTGGATGCCGGTGCGGCGCGCCTCATGGACTACGCGCGCGGCGCCGTCGCCGCGGCGCGGACCGCGGGAGCGGCCGCGGGCGCGCGCCCTGCGGGAGGGCGGTCATGAAGGATGACACGCTGGTGAATCACCCGCCGGCGGTCGAGGTGCCGGCCGACAACCACCCGGTCGTGGCGCCGATTTATCAGTCGGTCAAGTTCGAGTTCGAGTCCGTCGAGCAGACGCTGCGGGCGCTGCGCGGGGAGCGCGGCGGCTTCTTCTACGCGCGCAGCTCCAACCCCACCACGCGCCAGCTCGAGCTGACGCTGGCGGCGCTGCAGGGGCGCGAGGATTGCCTGGTGTGCGCCTCGGGCGTGGGCGGCGTCGCGCAGACGCTGCTGTCGCTCACCCGGCAGGGCGATCACCTGCTGTGCTTCGTGGAAACCTACGGCCCGACGCGGCAACTGATCCGCCGCGTGCTCGGCAGGTTCGGCGTGACACACACGATGCTGTCGATCGAGGATCTCGCCGGGATCGAGGCGGCACTGAGCGGCCGGCCGACGCGGCTGATCATCTTCGAGAGCCCGACCAATCCGGTCAACAAGATCGCCGACATCGCTGCGATCACCCGCCTGGCGCGCGCCCACGGCGCCCTCACGGTGCTCGACAACACCTTCGCCGGAGTGCACCAGCACGGCCGCTACGACGTCGACTACTACCTGCACAGCCTGACCAAGTACGTTGCGGGCCACGGTGATGTCCTGGGCGGAGCGGTGATCGCGCAGGCGCCCCTGATCCGGGCGCTGCGCGCGGACTTCACGGTGCTCGGCGGGGTGCTCGACCCACACGCCGCGTTCCTGATCCAGCGTGGCCTGAAGAGCTACTTCGTGCGCTATCGCCAGCAGTCGGCGAACGCGCTGCGCGTCGCCGAATATCTCGCGGTGCAGCCCGGGGTACAGCAGGTGCGCTACCCGGGACTGAGCAGCGATCCGCAGCATGCGCTGGCGCGCTCGCAGATGAGCGACTTCGGCGCGGTGGTGACTTTCGATCTGGCCGGCGGCGCCGAGGCCGGCCGGCGCTTCGCCGAGACACTCGAGCTGTTCGCGATCACCCCCAGTCTCGGCGCGACCGAGTCGCTGGTGATGCCACCGCAGCTGCTCGGCAGCCGCGACCTCGCCGAGGAGCTGCAGCGCCAGGCCGGCATCGGGCCCGGCACCGTGCGCCTGTCGATCGGGCTGGAGGATCCGGAGGATCTGCTGGCGGACGTGGCGCGCGCGCTGGCGGCGGCGCGCGGCGCGGCGTAGTCGATCCGTAGAGATGTGGGGGCATGTCAGGCGAATAGGTCAGACGTATTCGCCCGACATTCCCCCACATCTCTGCGGATGGAACACGCCCGTACCGCAGCTCGAGGGGGCTAGTCGTCTGCGGCGAGCGAGGGTGGATCCTCGGCGTCGGGGTTGATCACGCCGAAGTGCACCGGCGTGCGCGTGAAGAACAGGCGGATGCGCTCCTGATGGATGCGGCTGATGAGCTCCTGCGCCTCCGCGTCGGTCACGATGAATTCGACCTCCACGGCCACGCTGCCGGCGAGCTCGAAGAACGTCTGCTCGTGCAGCACGTGATGGCGACCGAAGCCCGCGACGGCGCGAAACGCCGAGCCGCCGCGCACGCCGAGGGCGCTGGCACTCTTCAGCAGCCACTCCCACACCAGCACGCCGTGATGGCGCTGGCCCTCGTGAACGTAGAATCGTAGAAAGTGGCCGTTCATGGGGGATCATGCCTGCCGGTGCGCTCGCCCGGTCCGCTGGGCGAGGTGGTGCGTGGCGTGCGGGCATGCTCCAGATGCAGCTCGCGTACCCAGGAGACCGTACCGATGCCCGCGAAGGTCATCAGCAGCGACCCGGTCAGATGCACGGTGATGGCGGCGCAGGCCCACGCCAGGCGCCCCTGTTGCAACAGCGCGCTGACCTCCGCCGAGAAGGTCGAGAAGGTGGTCAGTCCGCCGCAGAATCCGGTCACCACGACCAGCCGCCATTCGGGCGCGAGTGCCGAGAAGGCCGTGAAGAAGGCCGCGGCGGCGCCGATGATGTAGCCGCCGATGAGGTTCGCGGCCAGCGTACCGAGCGGCACCGTCGGAAAAATGGCATTGAACCGCAGGCCGAGCGCCCATCGCAGCAACGCGCCGCCACTCGCGCCCAGCGAGATGGCGATGATCGACTTCCACATGTGCTCCGTCTCTTTTGCGCCCGGCCCCCTGGCAAAGCGGCTCTGGACGAATCCGCGTAACCGTCACGCACCCACAGGGGAAGCGCGCATCATCGGCGCCCGCGGCCGGCATGGCAAGCGCGTCAGGGCGTATCGGCGAGGTAATGCTGCCTGTCCGGAATGACGCCGCGTACGCCGCCGCTGGGGTCCGCCGTATCACCGAGGTAGCGCGGGATCAGGTGCAGGTGCGCGTGCGCGATCGTCTGGCCGGCGGCCTGTCCCACGTTGACGCCGAGGTTGTAGCCGTCCGGGCGACGCTCGCGCTGGAGCAGCGCCTTGGCTTCGATCACCAGCTCCCAAAGCGCGGCCAGCTCCGCGGACGTGGCGGCGAGGAAATCCGGCTCGTGCCGGCGCGGGATCAGCAGCAGGTGCCCCGGTGTGACCGGGTGGCGGTCGGGGAGCACGTACGCCAGAGAATTGGCGAGGATCGCCCCCTGGCTGCTGCAGAACGGGCAGCGCGTGGCGATCACCGCGGCCGCTCCCCGAGGCGCATGCACGGGACCCGCATCGCGGCCGCGCTCAGGCGCCGAACAGCGCCGCGCCTGCGAGCTCCTGCTCGATCTCCAGCAGGCGGTTGTACTTGGCGATGCGCTCGGAGCGGCACAGCGAGCCGGTCTTGATCTGACCGCCGCCCATGGCCACGGCGAAGTCCGCGATGAAGCTGTCCTCGGTCTCGCCCGAGCGGTGCGAGATCACGAAGCGCCAGCCGGCCCGACGGCACAGCGCGATGGCATCGATGGTCTCGGAGACGGTGCCGATCTGGTTGAGCTTGATCAGCGCGGCGTTGCAGGTCTTTTCCTGGATCGCGCGGCGGATATAGATGGGATTGGTGACCAGGATATCGTCACCGACGATCTGGATGCGATCGCCCAGTGCCACGGTGAGCGCGCGGAAGCCCTCCCAGTCGTTTTCCGCCAGCCCGTCCTCGAGCGAGACGATGGGATAGGCATCGACCCAGCTGCCATACAGCGCCGTCATCTGCTCGGAGCTCTTGTCGCCCTGTCCGCTGCGTGTCAGCCGATAGCGGCCAGCTTCGAAGAACGAGCTGGAGGCGGCATCGAGCGCAATGGCCACGTCCTTGCCGGGCCGCAGCTTCGCGCGCTCGATGGCGGCGACGATCAGCTCGCAGGCCTGCTCGTTGCCCGCCAGCTGCGGGGCAAAGCCGCCCTCGTCCCCGACCGCGGTGCTCAGGCCGCGCTGGTGCAGCAGGCTCTTGAGCGCCTGGAAGGTCTCGGCGCCATAGCGCAGCGCCTCGGAAAAGCTCGAGGCCCCGAGCGGCACGATCATGAACTCCTGGAAGTCCAGGCTCGAGTCCGCGTGCTTGCCGCCGTTGATGACGTTCATCTGCGGCACCGGCAGGTGGCGGGCACCGGCGCCGCCGAGGTAGGCGTACAGCGGCAGGTCGCACTCGGCCGCGGCGGCGCGCGCCAGCGCCTGCGAGACCCCGAGGATGGCGTTGGCGCCCAGACGGGATTTATTGGCAGTGCCATCCATCTCGAGCATGAGGGCATCGAGCTGCGCCTGCTCGGCGGGGTTGCGGCCCACCAGCTGCGGGCCGATCACGTCGTTGACGTTGGCCACGGCGCGCCGTACGCCCTTGCCGCCGTAGCGCGCGGCATCGCCGTCGCGCAGCTCGACCGCCTCATTCTCCCCGGTGGAAGCGCCCGAGGGGACCGACGCCGTGCCCACGATACCGCTGAGCAGCCGGACCGAGACGCGCAGCGTCGGGAAGCCGCGCGAATCGAGGATCTCCATGGCGCGCACCGTACGGATGGCCGAACTCATGCTGCGACTCCTCGAGTTAAAGCCGAACCGAATGCTGCAGCGGAATAGCGCCCGAGACGGGCGATGGCGACCCGACGCTCGCGGCGGCGGCAGCGCGGGCCGCTCAGCTAGCGAGATTATATCTGCTCCGGCCCCGCGGTCGTGCGGTACGCCGGCCCGGCGAGCCCCGATCCAGAGCTTCGCACCGCGCCAATCGGCGCTGGCCCGGGGAGCGACCCGTCGGTGCGCTACAATCCGGGTCAGGCGCGTGGCTGGCAGCGTTCACGGCCAGGTTTCACATGACCGACTCCTCCCGATGTATCGACGTCGATTTTTGAAGACGGGTGCGGCGCTGCTGGCCGCGGCGACCGGGTTGCCGGCGGCGCCGGCCGCACGGGCCGCGCCGTCTGCGCCGGGCGCGCGGGGGCGCGCCGGCCCGGCGGGCGGCGCGGCGGCGCAGCGGCCCGGACCGCTCAAGCGGCTCGGCCCGCTGCAGCCGTTCGATTATGCGACCCTGAAGGGCATGGCGCGCTCGATGGCGGCCGCGCCGTACCACGAGGCAAACGTGCAGCTGCCCGCGCCGATCGCGGACCTGACCTGGGATCAGTGGGAAGCCATCGAATTTCGACCCGAGCACTCCCTGTGGGCGGATGAGAACCTGCGCTTTCAGGTGCGCTTCTTTCACCTCGGATTCACCGCCAGGAAGCCGGTGCGGCTGTACGCCGTGGATGACGGGCTGGCACAGCAGATCGCCTTCGACCCGGCGCTGTTCGACTACGGCAGGAGCGGCATCAATCCGCGCAAGCTTCCCCCGGATCTGGGATTCGCCGGCTTTCGGCTGCTGTTTCATACCGACTGGCAGCGGGACGTGGCGGCATTCCAGGGCGCCTCGTACTTTCGCGCGGTGGACGGGGACATGCAGTACGGCATGTCGCAGCGCGGATTGGCCATCGATACCGGCATGCCGCAGCCCGAGGAGTTTCCGGACTTCATCGCCTACTACCTCGAGCGGCCGGACCCGGATTCGAGCACCGTCACCGTGTACGGCCTGCTCGATTCGCTCAGCACCACCGGGGCCTACCGCTTCATCATCAACGTCGCCGACACGCTGGTGATGGACATCGATGCGGCCCTGTATCCGCGCCGGAGCATCGAGCGACTGGGCATCGCTCCCGGCACGAGCATGTTCTACTACGATGAGAGCCAGCATCGGCTCTCCGAGGACTGGCGGCCGGCGATTCACGACTCGGACGGACTGCAGCTGTACACGGGCGTGGGCGAGTGGCTGTGGCGGCCGCTGGTCAATCCCGGCGTGGTGCGCGTGAACTCGTATTTCGACGAGTCGCCGCGCGGCTTCGGACTGATGCAGCGCGACCGCAACTTCGCCGACTACGAGGATGACGGAGTCTTCTACAACCTGCGGCCGAGCGTGTGGGTCGAGCCCAAGGGCAGCTGGGGCAGCGGCGCGGTCATGCTGGTGGAGATTCCGACCACCGACGAGACCTCCGACAACATCGTGGCGTTCTGGACCCCCACGGACAAGCCGCAGCCGGGCCAGGAGCTGCTGTATGGCTACCGGCTCTACTGGTGCCGCTACAACCCCGTGGCCTGCAGGCTCGCCCAGGTCCAGGCCACGCGCGACGGCATCGGCGGGGTGGTCGGACAGAAGCGCGATTATTTCTCGTGGCGCTTCGTGGTGGACTTCGTCGGCGGTGATTTCTCGATGCTCGGGGCCGGCGCGCCGGTGCAGGCCATGGTCAGCGCCTCCCGAGGACAGATCGAGCTGGTGTCGGCCCGGCCGCTGCCGCAGATTCGCGGCTGGCGGGCCATGTTCGATCTGCGGCCGACCGACGACAGCACCGATCCGATCAATCTGCGACTGTTCCTGTCGCTGCAGGATCAACCGCTCAGCGAGACCTGGCTGTACCAGTACAGCCCACCGCCGCTGGCGCAGCGGCAATACTAGCGGCTGTCCGGGCCATGAGGTCCAGGCGGCCGTCGGCTCCCGGCGGCCGTGGGTTGAGGCTGGGCCCGGGCTGGAGGGGCCGGTCGCCTCAGCGTCGAAAGATACGCAGCAGCAGCGTCACCACCAGGCTCACGATGATCAGGGTGGTGATCGGGAAATAGAAGCGAAAGCCGGGGCGCTCGATCACGATGTCTCCGGGCAGCCGCCCGAGCGGCAGCCGCGACAGCCACGGCCAGCCGAGGCCGATCAGCAGCAGCAGCACCCCGAGGACGATCAGCAGGCGTCGCATCGTGCCGCTAGCATAGCGCCCGCGTGCGGTTGCTAGAATTCCCGCATGTCGCGCACGCTCTCGAGCACGCCCGCCGCCGACGGCTTCTGGATGCCCTCGGAGCTCGCGCCGCACGCGGGCTGCTGGATGCTCTGGCCGGAGCGGCCGGACAACTGGCGGCGCGGCGCGCTGCCCGCGCAGCAGGCGTTCGCGGCGGTGGCGCGCGCCATCGTGCGCTTCGAGCCGCTCACGGTCGGCGCCTCGGCGGGTCAATATTCTCTGGCGCGCGCGAGCCTGCCGCCCACGGTGCGCGTGCTGGAGATCTCCAGCAACGACGCCTGGATGCGCGATGTGGGCCCGAGCTTCCTGGTGGATACGCACGCGCGCACGCGCGGGGTGCAGTGGCGCTTCAATGCCTGGGGCGGGCTGTACCGCGACTACGCGCGCGATGCGCAGGTGGCGCAGAAGGTGCTCGAGCTCGCCGGCTGCGAGCGCTACTGCGCACCGCTGGTCACCGAGGGCGGGGCGATGCACGTCGACGGGCAGGGCACGGCACTGGTCACCGAGCAGTCGCTGCTCGACCCGCGGCGCAATCCGGGACTCGACCGCGCCCGCATCGAGCGGCTGCTCGAGCGCTACCTCGGCGTGAGCCGCGTGATCTGGCTGGAGCAGGGCGTCGTCGAGGACGAGACGGCCGGCCACATCGACAATCTCGCGTGCTTCGCGCGTCCCGGGGAGGTGTGCCTGACCTGGACGGACGATGTGCGCGACCCGCAGCAGCGCATCTGCGGCGCCGCGCTCGAGCGGCTGCTGGCGGCACGGGATGCGCGCGGGCGGCGGCTGCGCGTGCATCGGATACCTTCGCCCGGACCCCTCTACCTGACGCGGCGCGAGGCGCGCGGCATCCTGCCACGGCCCGGCATCCGCGCGCTGCGCCCGGGACGGCGGCTCGCCGCCAGCTACATCAATTTCTACGCACCGAACGGGGCGCTGCTGCTGCCGCTGCTGGACGGGCGGACCGACGCGGCGGCGCGCCGCGCGCTGCAGGGCGTGTTTCCGCGACGGCGCATCGTCGGTGTGCCGGCGCGCGAGATTCTGCTCGGCGGCGGAAACCTGCACTGCATTACACAGCAGCAGCCGCTGGCGCCCGCGCGGGCGCGCCCGGCAGCGCGCCGCGGGCGGCGCTGAGCGCAGCGGCGCTGCGGGGCGTCACGCTGCGCTGCGCGGCGGTGCGCTGCGCGGCGGTGCGCCGCGCGGCGGTGCGCCGCGCGGCGGTGCCCTGCGCGGCTCCCGCCCTACCGCAGGCTCGACAGCTCGTGCTCGGCCGTCACCAGCCAGTGGCGTTGCATGCGGCGGTAGTAGCGGGGGGCGCTGCGCGCGTTGTCGAGCAGATCCTGCAGCACCGCGCGCGCCTTGCCGGCGTCGCCACTGGCGCGCAGCAGCTGCGCGTAGCGCACCGCCGCCTCGGCTCCGGCGTAGTAGCGCGCGACCGCGGCGTACTCTTCGAGCGCGCGCGCCGCATTGCCCTCGGCCTCCAGGGCGCGCGCGTACAGCAGGTGCCGATCGGGTGACTGGAACGTGGGGTTGCGCTTCATCAGCTCTTCGAGCGTCGCGCGGGCCTCCCCGTAAGCCTGCGCCGCGAACTGGGCACGCGCCAGAGCGAGCATCAGATCGGGGTCGGACTCGTACAGCCCCGAGAGCGCCTGGCGGTACACCTCGACGGCCTCGCGGGCGCGACCGTGATGGATCAGCGCCTCCGCGTAATGCTGGCGGCTGGCGACATCACCGCTGCGCTGAACCTCGGCCTCGTAGCGGCGCAGATCCTGCCCCGGATCGAGCGCGCGGCGCATGCCGCGCACGGCACCGCGCGCGCCGCGGCTGCCAAACAGCGCGGGCAGCAGCTCCACGATCCCGTAGGCGATCCAGCCCAGCGGCCCGAGCAGCACGATCGCCAGGATCCACAGCCAGTTGCGACCGGTGCGCAGGCAGTGAACGATCAATGCCACCTCGATGAGAATCCCCGGCAGAAACAGCCCGTAGCCCATGAGGCAAGCTTACTGGCTCGATCCGCGCCGGGATAGCGGCCGCGCCGGCCGCCGCGGAGCCGCACCGGGCGCGTGCTAAGATCCTCGCTGCGGCTGACGACCGCAGCCGGCGCATGCACCTACCCAGAACTCTCACGCTGACGGCGTCGCTGCTCTTCTGCATCTGCGCGGTGGCGCAGGAACCCGCTGCCGCTCCCGCGAGTGCGCCGCGCGGCGCCGCGGCGGCCGGCGCGATGCGCCCGGCGCATCGGCTGCGCATCGGGCTGGTGCTCTCCGGCGGGGGCGCGCGCGGCGCCGCGCACATCGGTGTGCTCGAGATGCTCGATCGGCTGCACATCCCGATCGACGCGATCGCCGGCACGAGCATGGGGGCGGTGGTCGGCGGGCTGTATGCGAGCGGCATGTCGGGACGGCAGATCGCCGCGGCGATGACCTCGGTCGACTGGCAGGTCGCGTTTCGCGACCATCCGGCCCTCAGCGCGCTGGACTATCGGCGCAAGCAGGAAGAGGAGCAGTACCTGGTGAATCTGCCGCTCGGACTGCAGGGCCGCAAGCTGGTCGTGCCGCGGGGTCTGATCCAGAGCCAGCAGCTCACCGAGACGCTGCGCTCGCTGACGCTGCCGGTGGCGCGCATCACCCATTTCGATCAGCTGCCGACGCGCTTCCGCGCCGTGGCGACCGATCTGGTCACCGGTGACGCGGCCGTGCTCGGCAGCGGCGATCTGCCCACGGCGATGCGCGCGAGCATGTCCGTGCCCGGCGTGTTCGAGCCGGTGGAGTATCACGGGCAGATACTGGCCGATGGCGGGCTGGTCGACAACCTGCCGATCGACGTGGCGCGCGCCATGGGTGTGGACGTGCTGATCGTGGTCGACACCGGTGCGCCACTGCAGCCACGCAAGAGCCTGCTGTCCCTGCCCGGGATCACCAATCAGATGCTGGCGATCCTGCTGCACCGGAACGTCGGCCAGGCGCTGCGCGAATTGGGACCGCGCGACATCCTGATCAGCCCGCAGCTCGGCAACTACTCTTCGTACAATTTCGCGGACATGCTCGGGATCGTCGGCGCCGGCCAGAAGGCCGTGCTCGCGGTCGCGAAGCAGCTGGCGCCGCTGGAGCTCTCGGATGCCCAATACGCGCGCTACCTGGCGACGCGTCGCGCGCTGCGCCAGCGGCCCCCGCAGGTGAGCTTCGTCAGCGTGGATCCGGACTCCACCGCCTACAGCCGCCCCATTCACGACATGTTCGATCGCTTCGCCGGCCGAGCGTTCGACCAACAGGCGCTCGAGCGGCAGATCCAGCTGCTCTACGGGCGCGGCTATCTGGAGACGCTCGATTATCGCCTGCAGCAGGATCCGGCCGGCCAGTACGGGCTCGACTTCACGGCGCTGCGCAATTCCTGGGGCCCCAACTACCTGCGCCTGGGCATGCAGATGCAGGACGACTTCCAGGGCTACTCCACCTTCAATGCCGACGGACGACTGGACGTGACCGAGCTGAATTCGCTCGGTGCCGAGTGGGACTCGATCCTGCAGGTCGGTACCAATCTGCAGATCTCCACGGAGTTCTATCAGCCGCTCTCGAACGTCACGCAGTATTTCGCCGACCCGCACGCGGACATCGAGCAGCACGAGCTGCCGGAGGTCGAGGGCGGCAGGCTGGTGGGTCAATACCTGGTGCGCAGCGTCGACTATGGGCTGGACTTCGGGCGCGAGCTCGGCAACTGGGGTGAGATCCGCGTGGGCGCGCAGAACAGCGCCGGCAGCGAGCGTGTCAACCTCGGGCCTGTCGCACCCGGCGAAAACTTCGATGTGGACGAATATTTTCTGCGCTTCGGATTCGATCAGCTCGATTCTCCCGCTTTCCCACGCTCGGGCCAGGCGTTGAGCGCACAGGCGAGCATTCAGGACAGCCGCAACGGCCAGCCGGGCAGCGACCAGGTCACGCTCGACTGGCGCGCCGTGCATTCCTGGGCACGCAACACGATGGTGCTTTGGCTGTCGGGCGGCGGCACCGTCGGCGGCAGCCAGACCAACACCCTGGACTACTTTCCGCTGGGTGGCTTCCTGCAGCTGTCCGGAGTGCGCGCCGACACCCTCGCCGGGCCGCAGTATGCGATCGGCCGGTTGATCTATCTGCACAAGGTCGGCAACGGGGGCGAGGGTATCCTCGACGTCCCGGCCTACGTCGGGGCCTCGATCGAGTCCGGCAACGTATGGCAGCAGCGCAGCCAGATGAGCTTCGCGTCACTGCGCACGGACTTCTCGCTGTTCGTGGCGGCCGATACCTATGTCGGACCGGTGTACCTGGCGACCGGTCACGACGAGAGCGGCTCGACGGCGTTCTACCTGTACCTCGGACACAGCTTCTGAGGCGGGCGGTCCGATCCGCGGCGCCGGCTCGGCCTGCGGCGCGCCGCCGGCTGGCGCAGCCGCGGCCGGCGCGGGGCCGCGGTTGCGGCGTGCCGGGGTGAGCCCGCGGGCGCTAGATGCCGTGGCTGGCCGCGAGGTTCTCGATCTTGTCGAAGCGCAGCGCCGGCCGGTCCCCGATGCGCGAGTATTCATGCTTGCGGCTCATGTCCGCGAGCGCCGCGTCGCGCTCGGCGGCGCTGGCGAACCAGTGGCTGCGCTGCCAGTCGGCACCCATGATGCGGCGAAACGGGTCGCCGGGGCGGAGGCTGACGCGGACGCCGTAGGGCTTGGGGCCAAGCGTGAAGGGGTGGACCAGGTTGTGCGGCTGACAGACGGCGCTCATGGGGGCATTGCCTCCAGCAGGATTGCGAAGAATCGCGCTCGCGTGTGCATACCAAACGCAAGGAGCGCGGTCGTATGGCGGTGGCGACGGCGATGGTTCGCGAGGCGGGTGACGGCGCGATTACGCGCGACAGGTCCATTATAATCGAGCGTCACCGGGCGGCGCAGTTGCGGCGTTCCGGCGGGCGTGCGCTGCCCAAGCGGCAGAGGAGGCGCTATGCAGATTCCCGACAGCCATTTCGTCAACGGCCATCGCATTCAGCCGCCCTTCCCGGAAGGTATGGAGCGGGCGCTGTTTGGCCTCGGGTGCTTCTGGGGAGCGGAGAAGGCGTTCTGGGAGCTGCCGGGCGTGTATTCGACCGCCGTCGGCTACGCCGGCGGGCATACCGCGAACCCGACCTACCGGCAGGTCTGCAGCAACACCACCGGCCACGCCGAAGTCGTGCTGGTGGTGTTCGATCCGGGGCGCGTCAGCTACGAGCAGCTGCTGCGGGTGTTCTGGGAATCACACGATCCGACGCAAGGCATGCGCCAGGGAAACGACATCGGCAGCCAGTACCGCTCGGTCATCTTCACCTACGGCGCGGCACAGCGTGCCGCAGCGGAGGCATCGCGTCGCCAGTTCCAGCAGGCCCTGAGCGAGGCGGGCTTCGGAACGATCACCACCGAGATCCGCGAAGCTCCGGCGTTCTTCTACGCCGAGGATTATCACCAGCAGTACCTGGCGAAGAATCCGGGCGGGTATTGCCCGGATCATTCGTGCGGGGTCACGTTCAAATCTGCGGAGTTACGTGAGGGTCAAAAGGCGTCGTCTGTGGAGTGACCCTGTTTCCTGCGGGAAGCCAGAGGGTTACCAGCTGGGGGATTGGAGACGCTGCGAATTTCTGCGGGAAAATGGCGGGTGGTTTCGGCGTTGAAGTCTGCCGGAACTCTACCGGGGTTTCGGACTTAGTAAAGTCCGCGGCCAAAGATTACCGGCGCACCCGACAGGCCGGGGTGACGGGTCCGTGACTATTCTGCGACAGAACCTATTCTCGCCATATCCAGGCGGCAGACGGGGGTGGGCTGTACGCCGTGGGGAACTCTGGTGCCTACGGGAGGCAGGGCGTCGGTGCCACCATGACCCGGCGCCGGCGGCAGCCCGATAGCGAAGAGGACGGGTCTACAGAGTTGCCTCCCTGATGGCGCTCTCGGGCAGGTCTTGCAACCTCACCATGGCGTCGATGTCGGCAGGGCCGCGCAGCTTCCATCCGCCGGGGCGGCGCATCAGTACGAAACGGTAGTAGCAGAAGGCGAGCAGCCAGGCGCCGCTGCAGGCAAAGAGCGACTTGCGCCCGACATCCGGGTCGAGCCAGAGCACGGTGACCTCGCCCACCACGAACAGGGCGCCCAAAATCGGCATCAGCGGGAAAAGCGGGCTCGCATAGGAGTGCTCCGGGCCGCCCGTCCTGCCGCTGCGGCGCCCGGCGATGACCCCCCAAACGTAAAACAGGGTGAGGATCGTATAGTTGCCCGAGAGCAGCAGCACCTTGACGTACAGCGGCAGGAAGGTCGCGAGCGCGGTGGTGGCGCCCAGGAACAGAATCGCCACCCAGGGCGCCTGGGTTCGCGTGGTCAGCCGCGTCAGCGCGTGATTGATGGGGCCCGAAAATAATTCGGTACGCGCCATCGCGAACACGTTGCGCCCGAGACCCACGAAGCCGGCGAGGCAGGCATTGAGAATAGCGATTGCGATCGCCGCGGAAACCAGTTTGAGCGCGAAGGAGGGCAGATATTCGGACAGGAATGACTCGAAGGGTGCGTTGTCCGCGAGAACCTTTACGAGGTTGTGCGCGCCCGCGACGGTGCTGAGCACCGGCGCGAGCTCAAGTATTACGGTGAGTGCGAAGGCGAGCATAATGATGCGGCCCACGGAGCGCGGGTTTTTCATGTCCTCGCAGAACATCGTCGCCTGCGAGGCACCGGCGAGCGACCACGCTGCGTTGTTGACCGCAATGCCGACGACGCCGATCGCCGCGGCCGCGAGCAAGCCCTGATGTACATACACGGGATGGACGATGAGGCGCACCGCATCGGGCCGCGCGTGCCAGAAGCCGATTGCGGTGACCAGAAGGAGTGCGACAGTTTCAATCAGCATGAAAACGCCGGTGATGTGCTCATTGGCGCGGATGTTGAGCAACGAGAGCGCAGTCACTGCGCCGACCATCAGGAAGGTCAGCGTCTGGTCGCTCGCGGCCAGCCCGAAGGGGTGCAGGTATAGCGCGATCCCCACCACGGAGGTGTTGAGGAAGAGCGGCGCGCTGAAGATGCCGTTGACGTAACTGGTGGCCCCCGCCCAGTCCCCTACCGCGTGGCCGATCGCAGCGTAGTCATATCCCGCGGTTGGGTAGGCAGCGCTCAGCTCCGCGATCAGGCTGGTCTGGCAGAAGCACACGAAAGAGCCGATCAGGAAAGCGAGCGCCGCGCCAGTACCCGCCTGCTGCAAAATGGGGTTGCTCGATACGAAGATCGATACGCCCGGCGAGAGCACCGAGAGCGTCAGGATGATGACGCCGAAACCCGAGAGCGAGCGCGTGAACTGTTGCGTCGGCGCCTCGGTCCGCGAAGAAGTGTCGGTCATCGGTGGCGTCGAACAGGACGTACTGGCATGACCACTTCACTCCCAAGGCCATCGGAGACTTCCAATCCTATCGCTGCAACGGCTACTTCGCGGCAATCAGATCAGTCTTTGCAAAATTTCCTGCAGCAGATCGCGCGATAGCCAGCCGGTTATGGAGCGATGCTGACCGGCCGGCATCGCAGAGAATGGCCACGCTTGTTGGCCTCGGCGGTTATCTGCGCTGCAATCCGGCTGGCCTCGTAGTCTGCCGTCGACCGCAGCTCAGGATAGTCCGCGGCGAAGGTCGATCCGCTTTGACATATGCATATAGCAGTATCTGGCAAAGAATCCGGGCGGGTATTGCCCGGATCATTCGTGCGGGGTGACGTTTAAATCGGGGTGAGAGCTGGTGGGACCCTGTTGCCTGCGTAGAAACATGGGGTTACAAGCTCGCGGGTTCAAGACCCCGCGGATTTCTGCAGGAAAATGGCGGCCGTTTTCGGCGCTGGGGTCTACCGGAAGTCTGCCGGTGTTTCGGGCTTAGGAAAGGCCGCAAAGCACATCTTCCGCAACGGGGCGCGGAGCCTCTCACAGTTGCGACCAGCCCCCGTCGACCGGAAGCTCGTGGCCGTTCGTGAAGGTCGCGTCGAACCCGAGGAACAGGACGGCCTTCGCGATTTCCTCCGGCGTCCCGAATCGCTTCATCGGAAT
>DATJSD010000072.1:0-6567 GCA_035504335.1 Steroidobacteraceae bacterium
TTCCCATGGTCCTTGCATATGTAGTCCTTTATTGGGCATTCGGTCATCAGCTGATTCAGGCAGCGAAATACGGAGATTTTTCCTACGGCACTTACCTATATGCCTTTCCGATACAGCAATTACTATTGGCGACGACGAAAGTAAGTTTTGCAGTCTTCGTTTTGAGTTCGATTGTGCTGTCTTTAGTGGCTGGTGTCGCGAGCTGGTTCGCTGTTGAGCGGTGGTTCCACCGAGTCCGAGAGCCAAAATCGGCGATTGGAAGTACGGCGGAGATTCAGCCGGCGATGCGCTAGAAGAAAGTTCTGCCACAGGAGAATGCTGGGGACGTCGTCAGCGCATTGGCATTGATTACTGTCTTGTCGGAAAGCGCCATCGGGGTATCTCCCACTGGGGACCCTTCTGGATGTCCTCGGACGTCGGCATACAACCTGGAAGGGAGGAGATTGGTGGAGCTAGGCGGGATCGAACCGCCGACCTCTTGCATGCCATGCAAGCGCTCTCCCAGCTGAGCTATAGCCCCACGGAAGGGCCGCGAAGGTACGCAAGCCCTGAATCCCTGTCAACCGACCGCTCGGCGACCGGTCGGCGACGGCCCCGGCCACAGCCGCGCCGGCGTCAACCGCGCGGGAGCCGGCCCCGCAGTGCGATACCGGCCGACTGCACTATGATGACGGACCATGAGCAGACGGATCGCACCGACGGGCTCGAGGGTCGCACCGGCAGCGTGCACGACGCTCGCGGTGCTGGCCGCGCTGTCCGCGCTGACGGCGCTGGCGCTGAGCGGCTGCGCACGATCGGACGCCGGCGGCTGGAGCGCTCGTGCTGCGCAGCACTACCTGGACCGCCGGGCCGCGGCATGGATCGCCTGGCCCTCCGCGGCCCGTGCCCAGGGCACCGTGTGCATCTCCTGCCACACCGCCCTGCCGTACCTGCTGGCCAGCGACGCCCGCGAGTCGCGCCAAGCCGGCAGCGCGACACCTGCCCCGCAGGCGCGCCTGCTCTCGAGCATCCTCGAGCGGGTGCGGCTGGGGATGCGCCTGCCGCCCTACTACCCCCACCAGGCGACCGCCTCGCGCGCGACCGAAACGGTGCTCAATGCACTGATCCTCACCGACCACGACGCACCCACCGGCCTGCTGAGCGCGGACACGCAGACGGCGCTCGCGCAGATGTGGTCCGTGCAGCTCGCGAGCGGCAACGACGCGGGCAGCTGGCCGTGGATCGAGTTCAACAACGAGCCCTGGGAGGCTCACGATTCGGCCTACTTCGGCGCGGTCCTGGCGGCCCTGGCGGCCGAGCGCACCCCGGCCGGGTACCGGCAGCGCCCCGATATCCAGGCGGCGCTGGCGCGGCTGCAAAGCTACCTGGCGAGCGCCTACGCCGGGGAGCCCCTCTTGAATCGAATCGATCTGCTGTGGGCCGCCGGGCGTTGGCCAGAGCTCCTGGCGCCGGCGAGGCGCGCGGCGCTGCTCACCGAGATCTGGGCGCAGCAGCGCGCCGATGGGGGATGGAACCTCGCCTCGCTCATGCCCGCCTGGCGCCGCCACGACGGCACCGCACAGCCCTCGGGCAGCGATGGCTACGCGACCGGCCTGGTCACCCTCGCCCTGCAGCTCTCGGGTGTCCCGCAGAGCGATCCGCGACTGAGGCGCGGGCTCGCCTGGCTGCGCACCCATCAGAGCCGGTGGACGGGCGGCTGGTCCGCCGCCTCGATGAACCATCGGTTCAGGCGCAACCCCTTCTACGACCGGGAGCCCCGCCACTTCATGGACGATGCCGCCACGGCCTACGCCGTGCTCGCGCTCACGCAGGCGCAGTCGCAGGCAGGCGCTCCGCTCGACCCGCCGCTCAGCGTGCCGGCCGCCGGCGGCGGTGGATCGCCGGGCTCCAGTGGATCGGCCGGCATCGGTGCATCAGCCGGTGCCGGCGGGTCCGCACATGACATCATCCTGCCCCTCGGAGCGCAGCACCGGCTCAGGCGCGCTGCCGGATGAACGCCTCGGCCCGCGCCAGGCGCGCGAGCACCCGCTCGGGCCCGAGCAGCGCCACGGTGACATCGATCGGCGGGGAGACCGCCCCACCCGTCACGGCCACGCGCAGCGGCTGGGCGAGCTTGCCGAGCGTCAGACCGAGCCGCCCCGCCGCCGCTTCGATCACCGTGTGCACGCCCGCCGCGCTCCAGTCCGACAGCGCGGCGAGCGCCTCGCCGAGACCCTGTAGCAGCGGCAGCGTTTCGGCCGTCAGGTGCTTGGCGGCGGACTTATCCTCGTAGCGCTCGAAGTCGCGAAAGAAGAACAGGCTCGCCTGCGCCATCTCCTTCAGGGTGCGGGCGCGCTCGCGCTGCGCTTCGGCGACCCCGGCCAGCAGCGGCTCATCCATGGCCGTGGCCGGCACACCCAGCGCGGCGAGCTGTACGGCAAGCCCGGCGGCCAGACGGCTCACCGGCGCCCGCATGATGTGCTGCTGGTCGAGCCACAGCAGCTTCTCGGGATTGAAGGCCGAGGCGGATTTATTCACATCCCGGATGTCGAAGGCGCCGATCATCTCCTCGATGGAGAAGTATTCCTGGTCTCCATGGGACCACCCCAACCGCACCAGGTAGTTGAGCAGCGCTTCGGGCAGATAGCCCTCCTGCTGATACTGCAGCACGCTCACCGCTCCATGGCGCTTGGAGAGCTTGCTGCCGTCGGGGCCGAGGATCATCGGCAGGTGCGCGTAGGCGGGCGGCTGGGCGCCGAGCGCCAGCAGCATGTTGATCTGCCGCGGGGTGTTGTTGAGGTGATCATCGCCGCGGATCACGTGCGTGATGCCCATGTCGGCATCGTCCACCACGACGCAGAAGTTGTAGGTCGGCGTGCCGTCCGAGCGCGCGATGATCAGATCATCCAGCTCCGCGTTCTGGAACACCACGCGGCCGTGCACCTGGTCCTCGACGATGACCTCACCCGCGAGCGGATTCTTGAAACGCACGACCGGCTCGATGCCGGCACGCGGCTCGCGCCGCTCGCGACAGCGCCCGTCATAGCGCGGCTTCTGCTTGCGTGCCAGCTGCTCGGTGCGCATCGCTTCCAGCTCCTCCCTGGTGCAGTAACAGCGGTACGCCAGATCGCGCGCGAGCAGATCGCCGATCACCTCGCGGTAGCGCTCGAAGCGCCGCGTCTGATAGTAGGGCCCTTCGTCGCAGGAGAGCCCCAGCCAGGCCATGCCGTCGAGAATGACCCGCACCGCCTCCTCGGTGGAGCGCTCGCGGTCGGTGTCCTCGATGCGCAGGATGAACCTGCCGCCGCAGTGGCGCGCGTACAGCCACGAGAACAGCGCCGTGCGCACCCCGCCGATGTGCAGCATGCCGGTGGGGCTCGGCGCGAAGCGGGTCACGACGGTGCTCATAGGGGCGTGCATGGTAGCCGGCGCACGCGCATTGGTCACGGGCGCCGGCGTACGGCCACCCGAGTCCCGTCCACCCGATTTCTTTGCCACGCGATTTCTTTGCCACCCGAGCGCCACGGTAGTAGGCTCAGTTGGAACATGGGCGGGCCTGGCCGGAGGAAGCGGCCGCCGCGCCGAGAAGAAGAGACGGCAGGGATATGGCAGGGACTGTCATCGGCTCCGCTTCGTCGGAGCCGGCCGAGAAGCTGTTTGCGCTGCTGGGGAAGGCAGCGCCGGAGGCAGGGGCCATGGCGGGCTCCGCCGAAGGCCTGCGTCTGCCGCCCGGGCCTCAGGCACCCTACAGCACGAGCGAGGACCTGCTGGAGTTCATGCGCACGAACTTCGAGCGCTACGGGGACATCTACCGCGCCTGCATCTACGGCAACAACGTTTACGTCATCAACTCTCCGGAATACCTGCACCATGTGCTGCTGCGCAACTGGCGGAACTACCTCCGTCGCGGGCAGGCGGTCAAGCGCATCGCCCTGAGTCTCGGCAACGGCCTCATCTCGAGCAATGGGGAGACCTGGGCGACGCAGCGCCGGCGGATCCAGCCGGCGTTCACGCGCGCTGCCGTCCGCAGCCTCTGGGATGCCTTCCTCGGACCCACCACGCGCCTGGCAGAACGCTGGCGGGACGCGGCACGGCGCGGCGCGGGCGTCGACGTGACGCACGACGTGAGCCATGCGGTGCTCGAGATCACTCTGCTCGCCATCTTCGGCGAGGATTACGCGCGCGTCGCCCCGCATTTTTCCCTGATCGCCGAGGACTCGCGCGGCCTGTCCTTCGCACAGACCTGTGCGCAGCTGCGGGCCATCATCGCGCAGGTCGCCGAGGAGCGGCGCGCGAGCGGCCGGGACGGCGGCGACATCCTCGGGATGATGATGCGTACGCGCGATAGAGACAGCGGGTGCCCGATGTCGGTCGCCGAGCTCGCCTCGCAGGGCATCACGCTGGTGATCGCGGGCCACGAGACCACGGCCAGCGTGCTCAACTGGGTCTGGTATCTCATCTCCAGATATCCGCAGGTGGAGGAGCGGCTGCTCGCCGAGATTCGTCCGCTGAGCCGCTTCGATTTCGAATCGGTCCTGAGCCTCGGGTACACGCAGCGCGTGCTCGAGGAGGCGCTGCGCACCTATCCGCCGCTGTGGCTCATGACGCGCCGGGCGCTCGGCAGCGACCAGCTCGGTGAATACTTCGTGCCGGCCGGCACGGAGATCTACATCTCGCCCTACCTTCTGCAGCGGCATCCGCGCCTGTGGGAATCGCCGGAGGACTTCGTTCCGGAGCGCTTCAGCGCGGCCGAGTCCGCGGAGCGGCATGCACTGGCGAGCTGCCCCTTCGGGGCCGGCCCGCGCAACTGCATCGGGGAGTTCTTCGCTCGTGTCGAGATGCAGGTGCACCTCGCGCTGATCCTGAAGGATCTGCGCCTGCGCTACGAGGAGCCGCAACCGGCCGGGTTCGTCGCGGACGTCAACCTGCGCAGCCGCGATCATTTCATCATGCGGCCGCAGCTGCGATCCTAGCGCAGCCCTGGCCGAGTCGCGGCCGAGTCCTGGGCGATTCCCGGCCGAAGCCCCGGCCGAGGCCCCGGCGAGCCCGCCGTCACGCCGCGCGCCGCGGCGTCTCTGCGCGGCGCCGGCGGCGCGCCAGCCGCGTCACCCCCGCCGTGCCGTGCCACGCGCCGAGAAACAGCAGCCAGACGATCACCCCGACGACCAGCGCAAATTCGACGCCCTGCACCGTCAGGGTGAATCCGGGCTGATAAATTCTCCACGTGTCCCGCAGCAGCTGCGTGTCCGGATGCCGCAGCAGGTACAGGCACTGGTGCACCAGATCGGTATTCAGTCCCTGCACGGCCGCGCGCAGCCGCGCGGCAGCATCCACCAGCTGCTGCAGCGCCTGGCCTTCCCGGTGAAACGTGCTGTCGCGGCTCGCGAGGTGATAGCGGATCAGCGCCGACAGATCGCCGCCGAAGCTGCGCCCGGCGATGGCCTGAAACGGCGCCAGGTCGGCCTGCACCTGATCCAGCCGACCGCCCAGCCGCTGCCGATACTGCGCGATGAAGCTCGGAATGCAGGAGGCGCCCACGACGGCGGCCAGCAGAATCAGCCGATCCAGCAGGCCGCGCAGCAGCCTCATGCGCCCTCATCCCGCGCCGCGCGGCGGTAGCCCATCATGCGGATCCGGCCTGCCATGCGGATCGAGCCTATCACGCGGCACCCGGCCAAACCTGCTGGCCCGGTCTCCTTTCACGCCATGGCCAATGCCGTCGGCGTGCGCCGCTGGCGCGCGCGATTGATTCCCCGCCGGGGCAGCCCTTAAGATGCGCTCTCCCTGCGTGGCCCCCTCGAGACCGGGCGATCGGTGATTTCCCGGCCCCGGAGCGGCGGCCACGACTTGGGCGGTTAGCTCAGCGGTAGAGCACTGCCTTCACACGGCAGGGGTCACTGGTTCGATCCCAGTACCGCCCACCATTCAGAAACACGACAGAAACAAAGGGTTAGGAAGTTACCCGAGCTCGCGTTACTTTCTGGACGTTCGGCATTTGGGACAGCTGGCGAGCGGAAGGCCGGTTCGATAGGTTCACGCCGCACGTGGGGCATCTGTCAGTCCGATCGTGAGTCGCTTGCCGACAGCGACGGCGGCCTTCTGGACCGTCTCGAGCAGAACATTCGGATTCTGCGGGTCGAGAAGCCGATCGAGCTGACTACGGCTCGTACCCATTCGTCTCGCCATTTCGCTCTTACTGATGCCCTCCTTCCTCATGGCTTCAGTGACTTCCCAGGACAACACCCGCTTCCACGCAAGCGTCGTCACCTCTTCGTAGAGTCCCTCGGATCGCAGGAACTCATCGAACGAAGAGCCCACGTATCTATTTCGCCGTCTTGCCACTTTCCACCTCCTTCTGCCACTACTCTGCCAGAACCAACGAGCAACCCTTGAATCGCCCCGCATGCAAAACACCAACGGGTCCGTGAGGTATGGCAACAGGGATAGCCAAAGAGAGATGTGCAGCCACTAGCAAGGAGACGAGCCTGAGACATTTCTGGGACACCCAGATCGTGACGCCGCGTGATATCGAATGACACCACGTGATGCCAAGTGCCTGTTGCACCTGGCTGTGCCGGTGGTATTTTG
>DATJSD010000073.1:0-10241 GCA_035504335.1 Steroidobacteraceae bacterium
GGATTGGGCGCTGGCACTGCCTGCCCAAAATGCCATCGCCAAACTGATGCAGAAAACAGACAGACAAAAGCACGCGCAGCGCCCGGCGGACGTTGTCATAGGTAACCCGATTGTTTTAGCGCACGAAGATGCGGCGCCGGCATCATGCAGTGCTTACGTTGCTCTTTTGTTACTGCCAGCCCGGGTTAGATTAAGAGTGTGTAATGGACCCGAGGCCAGGAATGTGCCGGATCAGCTCGCCTGCAGGATGCGCGCGCTCATGGCACACCGCTCACGGCGCACCGCGCACCGTCGCCCACCGCGCTCAGCGGCGCAGCACCTTCAGAATCTCTTCGAGCTCGCTGCGCACCTGACGCACGATCTGCTGGCTCTGGCTCGTGTCGCTGCGCGCCTCATCGCCGGTGAGCTTGTTGCGCGCCCCGCCGATGGTGAAGCCCTGCTCGTACAGCAGGCTTCTGATCTGGCGGATGATGATCACGTCCTGGCGCTGGTAGTAGCGGCGGTTGCCGCGACGCTTGACGGGCTTGAGCTGCGGGAACTCCTGCTCCCAGTAGCGCAGCACGTGCGGCTTGACCCCGCACAGCTCGCTCACCTCACCGATGGTGAAATAGCGCTTGCCGGGAATGGGCGGCAGCTCGTTATTGTTTCTTGCTTCCAGCATAGGCTTCGACCCGCGCCTTCAGTTTCTGTCCCGGACGGAAAGTGACGACACGGCGCGCGCTGATGGGAATCTCCTGGCCGGTCTTCGGATTGCGCCCGGGGCGTCGATTCTTGTCGCGCAGATCGAAATTGCCGAAGCCGGACAGCTTCACCTGCTCGCCCTGCGAGAGCGCGCCGCGCACCTCCTCGAAGAACAGGTCCACGAGCTCGCGCGCCTCGCGCTTGTTCAGACCGAGCTGATTGAACAGCGCTTCGGCCATCTCTGCCTTGGTCAGAGCCATCGCCGTCGTTCCGCTGGTGTTGCCGTTATTCTCTTATCCTGGCGTTCAGATTCGCCCGCAGGTCATCGAGCACCGCCCGAACCGTGCGATCCGCATCTTCATCCGTAAGGGTGCGGTTTAAATCTTGTAAAATCAAGCCCAAAGCGATGCTTTTTCGGCCTGATTCTATGCCATCCCCGTGATAGACGTCGAAAACCAGTAGTTCTTTCAATAGGCTGGAGGCTATAACACTAACACGTTCGCAGACGGAGGCGAAGGCGGTCTGTTCCGGTAAGGTGATGGAGATATCGCGTCGGATCCGCGGAAAGCGCGATATTTCACGAAATTGCGCCACTTCCGCCTGGAACGCCCCGACCCAATCCAGCTCGAAGAGCAGCGGCGCATATGTCAAATCCAGCGCCTGTACCAGTCCCGGATGCAGCTCACCGATCATGCCGACGCCGACACCGACGCGCAGCACCCGCGCGCTGCGACCCGGATGCAGGCAGGGCAGCGCGGCCGGCTCGAACGTCACCTGCGCCTGGGCGCCGGTGAGGCCCAGTAGGCTCTGCACATCGTCCTTGACGTCGTAGAAGTCCACCGGCGTCGGCTTGCTACCCCACTGCTCCGGCAGCCGCGTGCCGAGCGCCAGGCCGGCGAGCATGCTCTGCTCGCGGTAGCCGCCCACCACGGCATCGCCCGTCAGCGCTGCGCCGCGCTGAAAGCGCGTTCCCAGCTCGAAGACGCGCACACGCGGCTGCTGGCGGCGCAGATTCTCGCGCGCGACGCTGATCAGCCCGGGCCACAGCGAGCCGCGCATCACCGCCAGGTCCGCCGCGATCGGATTGGACAGCTCCACCGCGGGCTGCTCGCCGAGCAGCAGCCGCTGCAGTGCCGGGTCGACGAACGCGTAGGTGATGACTTCCTGGTAGCCGCGCGCGGCCAGCGTACGCCTCACCGCGCCCGCGTCGATGCGCCGCGCGGGCGCAGCCCGCATCACCACCGGCAGCGAGGCATCCTGCTCGGCAATGGCATCGAACCCGCCGAGCCGCGCCACCTCTTCGATCAGATCCACCTCCTCGGCGATGTCCAGGCGCCATGACGGTGGCTGCACGTTCCAGACCCGGGGCTCGCTCGCCGCCTCGCGCGGCTCGCGGCTCGCCAGCGGCTCGGGCGTGACCGACATGCCGAGGGCGCGCAGGCGCTGCTCGACGTCCGTGGGCGCGACGGTGGTGCCGAGCAGCCGGCGCAGCTGCCGCGGCCGCAGCGGCACGATCGGAGCGCGAGGCAGCTCGCGGGTACGCTCGGACACGAGGGTGCGACCGGCGGCGCCGCCGGCCACCTGCCGGATCAGCTGCACCGCCCGCGCGAGAGCGCGCTCCTGGCCGCACCAGTCGACGCCCCGCTCGAAACGCTGGCTGGCGTCCGTGCTCAGCCCGTAGCGGCGCGCGCGCCCGGCGATCGCCCCCGGCGCGAACCACGCGACCTCCAGCGCGATCGCGCGCGTTTGCGCGCCGATGGCGGTGCGCATCCCGCCCATGATGCCGGCGAGCCCCACGGCCGCCTCATCGTCGGCGATGACCAGCACGTCCGGGGCCAGCTCGATCTCGCGTCCGTCGAGCAGCTGCAGGCGCTCGCCCGCATGCGCCCGTCTCGCGGACAGCACCGCCCCGTGCAGCCGTGCAAGATCGTAGGCGTGCATCGGCTGCCCGAGCTCCAGCATGACGTAGTTGGTCACGTCCACGACCGGGCTGATCGAGCGCAGCCCTACCCGGCGCAGGCGCTCGCGCATCCACAGCGGCGTCGAGCGCGCGTTGTCGACCCCGCGCAGCACGGTCGCGAGAAAACGCGCCGCGCCGGCGCCCGGCTGCAGCGTGACGGTCAGTGGCGCGGCTCGCTCGTGCGTGTCCTCGACGGAGGTCGCGGCCGCGCCGGTATCAGGACCGGCGGCCTCGGTGGCGAGCGCGGCGATGGCGGCGCGATCCGGCGCCCTCAGAGAGCCGCCCGCGGAGCCGCCTGCGAAGCTGCCTGCGGAGCCGCCCGCGAGCGCCGCCACCTCGCGCGCCAGACCGAGCATCGACAGGGCATCCCCGCGGTTGGGGGTGACGTTGACCTCCAGCACCGGATCATCGAGGTCCAGGTAGTCGCGCAGATCCGCGCCCAGGGGCGCATCCGGCGGCAGCTCGAGGATCCCCTCGGAGCTATCCGCCAGACCCAGCTCGCGCGCCGAGCACAGCATCCCCGCGGAGTCGACGCCGCGCAGCCTGGCCGTCCTGATGAGCGTGTCCCCGGGCAGTGCCGCACCCACGATCGCCAGCGCGCTCACCAATCCGGCGCGCGCATTCGCGGCCGCGCATACGATCTGCAGCGCCGCTGCGCTGTCGGCCCCACCCACCGCGCCGCCGGCGGTCACCACGCGGCAGATCTGCAGCTTGTCGGCCTGCGGGTGCCGCGCGACCGACTCGATGCGCGCCACCACCACGCCGCTGAAGGCGGGCGCCGCGGGCGTGACCGACTCGACCTCGAAGCCGGCGAAGGTCAGGCGGCGCGCCAGCTCCTGCACATCCCACTCGCGCGGCCAGTCGACCCACTCGCCCAGCCACGACAACGGCACCTTCACGGCGCGCCCCCCGATCTCACGGCGCGCCCCTCAGCCTCACGGCGCGCCCCCCGCGAACTCACTCAGGAATCGCAGGTCGTTCTCGAAGAACAGGCGCAGATCGCTCACCCGATATCTGAGCATGGCGAGACGATCGATGCCGGCGCCGAATGCCCAGCCGGTGTAGCGCTCCGGGTCGATCCCGCAGGCCTCGAAGACGCGCGGGTGCACCATGCCGCAGCCGGCGACCTCGAGCCAACCGGTGTGCTTGCAGACACGGCAGCCTCGGCCCTGACACAGCACGCACGAGATGTCCACCTCGGCCGAAGGCTCGGTGAATGGAAAGTACGACGGCCGCAGCCGCATCGACAGGCTCTGCTCGAAGAACTGTTCCATGAAGCGGTGCAGCGCCGCCTTCAGATGCGCGAAGCTCACGCTCTCATCGACGAACAGTCCCTCGACCTGGTGGAACATCGGCGAGTGGCTGACGTCCGAGTCGCGCCGGTACACGCGCCCGGGAGCGATCAGCGCCAGCGGCGGGGAGCGCGACTGCATCGCACGGATCTGCACCGGGGATGTGTGGGTGCGCAGCAGGCAGCCGTCCTTCAGATAGAAGGTATCGTGCATCGCGCGCGCCGGGTGGTCGGCCGGAATGTTCAGCGCCTGGAAGTTGTGAAAGTCGTCTTCGATCTCCGGCCCCTCGGCCACCTCGAAGCCGGCCTGCAGGAAGATCTGCTCGATGCGCAGCCGCGCCAGGGTAATGGGGTGCAGCCCGCCGCAGGCCTCGCCGCGTCCCGGCAGCGTCACATCGATCGTGCCCTCGGCGAGCGCACGCGCCACCGCACCGCGCTCCAGCTCCACGCGGCGCGCTTCGATCGCGTGCTGCACGCGCTCGGTGACGCGGTTGATGCGCGCGCCGGCGGCCGGCCGCTCCGATGGCGGCAGGCTGCCGATCGACTTGAGCTGCTCGGTGAGCGTGCCCCTGCGCCCGAGCCAGTGCACGCGCGCCTCCTCGAGCGCGGCGAGATCCGTGCAGGCGCTGATCTGCGCCAGCGCCCGCGCCGTCAGCGTCTGCTCCGTCTCGCCGTGCTGCGCGCCGGCGCGCCCCGCGGGCGCATCGCTCATGTGGGCGCCTCCTCCCCTGCAGTGCGCCGCGCTCGTGGCGGCCCGTCAGGCCGCGCCGCTCGAGCCGGTGGCGCCGGTCGCGCCGCTGGCGCCGCTGGCGCCGGCCTGCGCCCGCGGCACCGCCTGCGCCGGCAGGCTCGCCTGCGCCTTCTGCGCGATCACACCGAAGGCCACCGCGTCGTTGACGGCGAGATCGGCGAGCAGCTTGCGGTCGATGCTCAGGCCCGCGAGCTTCAATCCGGCGATCAGCCGGCTGTAGGACAGGCCGTGCACGCGCGCCGCGGCGTTGATGCGCATGATCCACAGCGCGCGAAAGTCGCGCTTCTTGGCGCGCCGGTGCCGATAGGCGTATTGCCCGGCCTTGATGACCGCCTGCTTGGCGGCGCGGTAGACCTTGCGCCGTGCGTTGTAGTAGCCCTTGGCCTTGCCGAGGACCTTCTTGTGACGGCGGCCGGCCGTCACGCCACGCTTGACTCTAGCCATGGGGTGCGACCTCCGTCACTTGTGATAGGGCAGCAGCTGCACGAGCCGACCGACGTCGCTCGCGTTCACCAGGCTCGAGCCGCCGGAGCGCGCCTGGCGCTTGCGCTTGGGGTCCTTGTGACCGAGGTTGTGCCGGCGCGAAGAGGCGTACCGCTTGAAGCCCTTCGCTGTCTTGCGAAAACGCTTGGCCGCGGCCCGGTTGGTTTTCAACTTGGGCATGATCCACTCCTTGACGTTGTTGCCGAGCTCACAGGGCGGCGCGCGCGCCGCGCAGGCCGTGGGGCGCCAGTTGGCGCGACCGACCCGCGCGACGCGAGCGTGATGCCCGCTCGCTCGCGGATCACCACCGGGCGTCAGCGGCGGCGCGGCCGGCGGCCACGGGCCGAAGCCCAGGGCCGACGAGCAGCGACGCGCGAGCCGACGTCCGCGCGGCGATCACTTCTTTTTCGGTGCAAACAGCATCACCATCTGCCGGCCCTCCATCAGCGGCTGCTGCTCGACCACGCTGTGAGCGGCGAGGTCGGACTGCACCCGATCCAGGAGCTTGCGGCCGATGTCCTGATGCACCATCTCACGGCCACGGAACCTCAGGGTCACCTTGGCCTTGTCGCCCTCGGACAGGAAGCGCACGAGGTTACGCAGCTTGACCTGGTAATCGGCCTCCTCCGTTCCGGGACGAAACTTCACTTCCTTGACATGGATCTGCTTCTGCTTGCGCTTGGCAGAATGGGCCTTCTTGTTCTGCTCGAACAAAAATTTGCCGTAGTCCATGACGCGCACCACCGGCGGCTCGGCCGTGGGCGAGACTTCGACGAGATCCAGCTCCGCGGAGCTCGCCAACTGCAGCGCCTCCGCACGCGTCATGACTCCTGCTTGTCCTCCATCTGCGCCGATGACGCGTACCGTCGGCGAGGTGATTTCTTCGTTGCGCCGGACTCGCTTCGCTGAAATGGCTATGTATCAATCCTCCATCGTTCGGCGACCGCGGCTTTCGAGCTCGATGCGCAGCCGTTCCACGAACGTCTGCGGCGTCATCACGCCCAGATCCTTGCCATTGCGGGATCGCACGGACAGCAGATTCGCCGCAACCTCCTGGTCTCCTACCACCAGCAGATAGGGGACACGTTGCAGCGTGTGTTCGCGAATCTTAAAGCCGACCTTCTCGTTGCGCAAGTCGGTTTGGGCTAGAACCCCCTGATTTTTCAGGAATTCCGCTGTTCTCTGCGCATACTCGCGCTGCCGGTCCGTGATGCTCATCACGACCGCATGTGTGGGGCAAAGCCAGGCGGGCAGTCTGCCGGCGTGATGCTCGAGGAGAATCCCCAGGAAGCGCTCGAGCGAGCCGAAGATCGCCCGGTGCAGCATCACTGGTGTACGTTTGGCGCTGCGCTCATCGATGTAGTGCGCCCCCAGACGCTCGGGCATATTGAGGTCGACCTGCAGCGTGCCGCACTGCCAGTCGCGCCCGATCGCGTCTCTTAAAGTGAATTCGAGCTTCGGCCCGTAAAACGCTCCCTCTCCTGGATTCAGCGAGTAGTCGATCCCCGCCGCACGGGCCGCCTGCTGGAGCGCCGCCTCGGCCTGATCCCAGATCTCGTCGGCACCCACTCGCTTGGGCGGGCGGTCCGAGAACTTGATGTGCACGTCATCGAAGCCGAAGTCGCGGTAGACCTCCAGGATCAGGCGCGTGACCGCGACCGACTCGGCCGTGATCTGCTCGGGCGTGCAAAAGATATGGGCGTCGTCCTGCGTGAAGGCCCGCACCCGCATGAGCCCGTGCAGCGCTCCGGAGGGCTCGTAGCGGTGGACCTTGCCGAACTCCGCCAGCCGCACAGGCATCTGGTGATAGCTGCGGATGCCCTGCTTGAAGATCTGCACGTGACCGGGGCAGTTCATCGGCTTGATGGCGTACACGCGCTCATCGGGGGTGCGCGTGGTGAACATGTTCTCGCCGAACTGCTGCCAGTGGCCCGAGGCCTCCCACAGACTACGGTCCATCAGCTCCGGCCCGTTGACCTCCTGAAAGCCCGCGGCCTGCTGCTTCGCGCGCATGTAGCCGATGAGCGTCTGGAAGACCTGCCAGCCCCTGGGGTGCCAGAAGACCGCCCCCGGCGCCTCCTCCTGCATGTGAAACAGGTCCAGCTCCCGCCCGATGCGCCGGTGATCGCGCCGCTCGGCCTCCTCCAATCGGTGCAGGTACTCGTCCAGCTGCTTCTGGTCGGCCCAGGCGGTGCCGTAGATCCGCTGCAGCATCTCGTTGCGCGAGTCGCCGCGCCAGTACGCTCCTGCGACCTTCATCAGCTTGAAGGCGCGCAGCTTGCCGGTGGAGGGCACGTGTGGCCCGCGGCACAGATCGACCCAGTCCCCCTGCCCGTACAGACTGATCGGCTCCTGCGCGGGAATCGCCGCGATGATCTGCGCCTTGTAATGCTCGCCCAGACCCTCGAACAGCCGCACCGCCTCATCGCGCGGCATCACCCGGCGCTCGACGGCGAGGTCCGCCCGCGCCAGCTCGCGCATGCGCGCCTCGATCGCCGCCAGATCTTCGGGCGTGAAGGGCCGCTCGAAGGCAAAGTCGTAATAAAACCCGTCCTCGATCACCGGCCCGATGGTGACCTGGGCCTGCGGGTAGAGCTGCTTGACCGCCTGCGCGAGCAGATGCGCGCTCGAGTGGCGCAGCACCTCCAGCCCCGCGGGGTCGCGGTCGGTGACGATCGCGACCGCCGCATCGTGATCGACGATGAAGGAGGTATCCACCAGCCTGCCGTCCACGCGGCCGGCGAGCGCGGCGCGCGCGAGACCCGATCCGATGCTGGCTGCGATGTCGGCGACGCTGACGGGGCGCTCGTAGCTGCGCTGGCTGCCGTCGGGCAAGGTGATGACTGGCACTGGCGCGGCATTGTTACATACGGCCGCGCGGCGCGCCAAGCCGCCGGCGCGGGCGCCGGCGCGTGGTCGCGCGGGTGCGCTCACGGACGCGGGTGCGCTCACGGAAGAATGCGATCGGCGGCTCCTCTCCTGCCGCAGGCTACGCGGCCGAGAGCGTGGTGGATGCGGAGGTATTCATGCGGACTGCGCACCGATGGGTTTGTCGCAAAACTCAAAATCCACGAAGCGCCCGCGAGCCAAATGCTCGCCGAGGGCGCTTTCGAGCTCGGCCGCGCCCGTAGGGTCGGGCTCGATCGCGCTCTCGCCTGCGGACGCGCACTGCGCCTGCAGCACTGCGTCGAGCGCTGCCTGCAGTGGAGTCCCGGCGCACAACTGGTCGATCAGATGCCAGGGGATCGGTCTGAGGCGATGCACGTGCAGAGCCTGGTCGGTATCGCGCTCGATGAGCAGATGAACCGGGCCTGCTGCCAGATCCACGGCGGTCATGGCCGCCTCATCACGCTCCAGCACGGCGCGCCAGATCGCATCGACCGGGTAGCGCAGCCGTAGCGTGCCAACCGAGGGGTGCCGCACGAAGGCCAGCTGTGCCGCCGTGCGCGCGTCGGCGGCGGCCAGTGCCAGGGACTCGAGCCGCGCACCCCGCAGGCGCGCTCGCTCCGCGGCGTGCAGTGCGCGGCTCACGGCCCATTCGAGCCGGGCCAGATCCGCCAGATAAACCAGACCGGCCGCCGGCGGCCACGCGCTCAGGAAGTCGGCAAGCGGCTCGCCGTAGTCATTCAGATAGGCGCTGACCGGCGGATGCGCGCTGATGAAGCTGGCCGCAGCGGCCTCGAAGAAGTCTTCGCCTACGACGCGCCGGACAGCCGGGAAGTTCAGAGCCAGCGCGCGCGTGAGCGTGCTCCTGCAGGTGTTGCGGTAGATGGCCAGACGCGGGGCGTCGGAGATGATCTCGACGTCGGCCTCGACCGCATCGCCGAGCAGGTACCGGCCCATGGCGCGCTGATACTCACGCAACGTCGGCATGACAGTCGCACTCGGCAGCGTGGCGCTCGATCCCCTGCAGCGCCGCGTCAGCGGTGCGAGCTTCCTCCAGCAGCACCGGCAGCGGGGGAATGTCGGTGTCCCATTCGATCAGCGTCGGCCGCCCGCCGAAGCGCGCGAGCGCCTCGCGGTACAGCTGCCAGACCGGCTCGCTGACGCGCGAGCCATGGTCGTCGATACGTACGGGTTGCCCGTCGGGCAGCGTGCGCAGCGCATGGCCGGCCAGGTGAAACTCGGCGATCGCCTGCGGCGGCAGCGCCTGCAGATAGGCGCGAGCGTCCCAGCCGTGATTGCTCGCACTGACGAAGATGTTGTTGACGTCGCACAGCAGAGCACAGCCGGTACGCTGTGCGACGGCGCCGAGAAATTCCCACTCGGGGATGCTCGAGTGCGCGAACTGCAGGTAGGTCGAAGGGTTCTCGAGCAGGATGCGCCGTGCGAGCCGCTCCTGCAGCTGCATGACGTGCCGGCAGACCACGTCGAGGGCCTCCTCGGTCATGGGCAACGGCAGCAGGTCGGCCAGGTAGTGTCCGTCGGTGACGCTCCAGGCGAGGTGCTCGGAGACCAGCGCGGGTTCGATGTCACGCACCAGCGCTGCGAGCCGCTGCAGGTGAAGCTCGTCGAGTCCCTCGGTGCTGCCGAGCGACAGTCCGACGCCATGCACCGAGAGCGGATAATCGCAGCGCAGCGCCTGCAGCAAGCGGCGCGTGATCCCGCCGCCAAAGTAGTTCTCGGCATGCACCTCCAGGAACGCCACGCGCGGGCGCGACTTCAGCACCTCCTCATGGTGAGGAAAGCGCAGCCCGATCCCCGCTTGCGCGGGGATCGGGCTCGCGGCAGCGTAGGCGTTGCTCACGCCGGCACGTCAGGCCGCGGTCAGCGAGCCACCCGCGATCTTCTGGCAGTCGCCCCGTGGCAGCAGCACGAACGAGCCTGGATCACGCGCCGCGGTCGCCTGGCCGGCGCAGGAGTGAGCTCCCTTGGCGCAATCGTTCTTGCCGACGGCGTTGATGCCGTAGCACTCCACGAGGTGAAACTTCTGCGCCCGCATCATGTTTTCCTTGACGATTTGCGGCATCTCGGCGGCGCGCACCGGCGCCGACAGTGCCACCGCCAGGCCCACGGCGGCCGATAGCGTCGAGGCGGCCAATACATAGCGATTCATTGCAGTTCTCCTGTGTCGT
>DATJSD010000074.1:0-9967 GCA_035504335.1 Steroidobacteraceae bacterium
TCGCCGCTGCATGGGCTGCTGGGTCCCGCGTCATGAGCGATCACGGACCCGTGGGGTATGCGCGATTGGGGTGTCGCCAAGTGGTAAGGCAGCGGGTTTTGATCCCGCCATACGCAGGTTCGAATCCTGCCACCCCAGCCACGGCGCGCTGCTTCGTATGTTCGCGGTGGCGCTGATGGCGGCGACCTGCCGTTCGCCGCGGCGGGGTGATCGTTGCGCGCCGGACGACTCGCCGCGCCGGCGCGGTGACTCGCAGGACTGAAGGGAAGCGGGACTGAAGGGAAGCGGGACTGAAGGGACACAGTGGTCGTGGATTCGGAAACACTGGCGCTGTTCACGGGTAATGCCAACCCGGAGCTCACGCACCAGATCGCGCATCACCTGCACGTGCCGGTCGGACGCGCCGACGTCGGCCGCTTCAGCGACGGCGAGGTGGACGTGGAGATCCGCGAGAACGTGCGCGGACGCGACGTGTTCATCGTGCAGCCGACCTGCCCGCCGACCAACGACCACCTGATGGAACTGCTGGTCATGGTGGATGCGTGCCGGCGCGCCTCGGCGGCGCGCGTCACCGCCGTGGTGCCGTACTTCGGCTATGCGCGCCAGGACCGGCGGCCGCGCGCCACGCGTTCGGCCATCACCGCCAAGCTGGTCGCGGACATGATCAGCAACGCCGGTGTGGATCGGCTGCTCACGCTCGATCTGCACTCCGATCAGGTGCAGGGGTTCTTCGCGATTCCGGTCGACAACGTGTACGGCTCGCCGGTGCTGCTCGGCGAGATCTGGCGCCGGCGCTATCCGGACCTCATCGTGGTGTCGCCCGACGTCGGCGGCGCCGAACGTGCCCGGGCCTTCGCCAAGCAGCTCGACGATGCGGAGCTGGCGATCATCGACAAGCGCCGGCCGCGCCCGAACGAGTCGAAGGTGATGAACATCATCGGCGAGGTCGGTGGCAAAACCTGTGTGCTGGTCGACGACATGGTCGATACCGCCGGCACGCTGTGCCAGGCGGCGCAGGCGCTCAAGACCGAAGGCGCGGTCAGGGTGGTGGCGTACATCACCCACGCGGTGCTGTCGGGCGAAGCGGTGGAGCGCATCGCCGGCTCGGCCCTGGATGAGCTGGTGGTCACGGATACCATTCCGCTGTCGGCGAAGGCGCGCGAGTGCAGCCGCATCCGCCAGTTGTCGGTCGCGTCGCTGCTCGCCGAGACCATCCGGCGCATCCGCGACGAGGACTCGGTGAGCTCGCTGTATATCGATTAGGGTGGGAGGCGCACTGGTCGCGGCGCGCCTCCCGGAGTCGTCAATCCACTGGAGTCACACATGCGAACTACGTTTCAAGTCGGCGCGGATTCGCGTCACGACGAGGGCAAGGGTGCGAGCCGCCGCCTGCGTCGTGCCGGTAAGGTTCCCGCCATCCTGTACGGCGGCCACGGCGCGCCGCAGAGCGTGGTGCTCGATCACCAGCAGCTGCTGACGCTGATCGATAACGAGCGCTTCTATTCCTCCATCATCAGTCTCAATCTGGATTCCCAGCCACAGCCGGCCATCGTGCGCGACGTGCAGCTGCATCCGGCGCGCAACGCCGTCGTGCACGTGGACCTGCAGCGCGTGACCGAGAACGAGCCGCTCAAGATCCGTCTGCCGATCCACTTCAAGGGCGCCGCGCAGTCTCCCGGCGTGAAGACGCAGGGCGGCATCGTGCACCACCTGATCCAGGACGTGGAGATCAGCTGCCTGCCCGAGCAGCTGCCGGAGTACCTCGAGCTGGATCTATCGGCCATGAATCTCAACGACACGCTGACGCTCGCGGATATCGCGCTGCCGCCCGGCGTGACGCTGCCGCAGCTGCGGCACGGCAACGCGCCGGTGGTCACGGTACATGCGCCGCGCGTCGTGGAGGTGGAGACCGAGGCCGCCACGGCGGCGGCCGGCGCCGCGGCCGGCGCCCCGGGCGCGGAGGCGGGCGCCGCGGGCGCGGCAGCCACGGCGGGCGCGGCGGGCGCGGCCGCCGGCGGTGCCGGCGCGGCGGGCGGCGCCGCGAAGAAGGAGGAGGCCAGGAAGGAGGAGGGCTCCAGGAAGGACGAGGGCAAGGGTGCCGCGTCCAAGAAGGACAAGAAGTAGTCGCCGGCCGCGCGCGCTCGGCAGCATGGGCACAGCGTGCCGACGGCGGGGCTAGCCCTCAAGCTCATCGTCGGCCTCGGCAACCCCGGGGCCGACTATGCGCACACGCGACACAATGCCGGTTGGTGGTTCATCGACAGCCTGGCCGAGCGCTACGGCGGACAGTGGCGGCGCGAGCCGCGCTGGCATGCGCTGCTGGCGCGCGTACGCATCGAGACGAGCGAGCTGTGGCTCGCGAAGCCGACCGACTACATGAACCGCAGCGGCGCGCCGGTCGCAGCCGTCGCGCGCTTCTATCACATCGAGCCCGCGGACATCCTGGTGGCGCACGACGACATCGACCTGCCGCCCGGCATCTGCCGGCTCAAGCAGGGCGGCGGCCACGGTGGCCACAATGGTCTGCGCGACGTCATCGCTCACGTGGGTGCGGATTTCTGGCGACTGCGCTTCGGCGTGGGCCACCCCGGGGCGCGTGAGCTGGTGATCGACGCGGTGCTCGACCGGCCCGCGCCGCTCGAGCAGCAGGCGATCGATGCGGCGCTGGAGCGCGCCGAGGCCATCGTGCCGCTGCTGCTGACCGCGGGGGCGCAGAAGGCCATGAGCCGCCTGCACCGCGAGAACCCGCGGGTCCAGGGCGAAGCCTCCCAGACAGAGTGAGGTGCCATGCCTATTCAATGCGGCATCGTCGGGCTGCCGAACGTCGGCAAGTCGACGCTCTTCAACGCGCTCACGCGCGCGCAGATCGCGGCGGAGAATTATCCGTTCTGCACCATCGATCCGAACATCGGCGTGGTGCCGGTACCCGATGAGCGCCTGGCTGCGCTGGCGGGGATCGCGCATCCGGAAAAGATCGTGCCGACCGCGGTCGAGCTGGTCGACATCGCGGGGCTGGTCGCGGGGGCTTCGACCGGGGAGGGACTCGGCAACCAGTTTCTCGCGCATATCCGCGAGGTCGATGCGATCGCGCACGTCGTGCGCTGTTTCGAGAATCCCGATGTCGTACACGTCGCCGGGCGCGTCGACCCGCTCGCCGATGTCGAGGTGATCAACACGGAGCTCGCGCTGGCGGACCTTGCGACGGTGGACCGGGCGCTGGAGCGCGCCACCAAGGCCGGCAAGAGCGGAGAGAAGCAGGCATTGCGGCGGCGTGAGCTGTACGAGCGTGTGCGTCAGCAGCTGGACGCCGCGCGGCCGGTGCGTGCGCTGAGGCTGAGCGACGCGGAGCGGCAGGAGCTGCGGGAGCTGCAGCTGCTGACGGCCAAGCCCGTGATGTACGTCGCCAACGTCGATGAGGCGGGACTGGCGGCCGGAAACGCTCATGAGGCGGCACTGCGGGCGCGTGCGCAGAGCGAAGGTGCGGTGGTGGTGCCGGTGTGCGCGGCGGTCGAGGCTGAGATCGCGCAGCTGGCCGACGCCGAGCGCGCCGAGTTTCTGCAGGCGCTCGGCATTCGCGAGCCGGGGCTGCACCGGGTCATCCGCGGCGCCTATCAGCTGCTCGGGCTGCTGACCTATTTCACCGCCGGGCCCAAGGAGGTGCGCGCCTGGACGGTGCGCGCCGGCAGCACCGCGCCGCAGGCCGCCGGCGTGATCCACAGCGACTTCGAGCGCGGCTTCATCCGCGCGGAAGTCATCGCCTACGAGGACTACGTGCGCGGCCGCGGGGAAGCGGGCGCGCGCGAGGCCGGCAAGCTGCGCCTGGAGGGCAAGGACTACGTCGTGCGCGAGGGCGACGTCATGCACTTCCGATTCAACGTCTAGCTAGGCCGCGTCCGGACCGCCGCGGGCGTCGCCGCGCCGCGCTGCTGCCCCGGCCGGACAGCGCCAGCGGCAGGGCCATCCGATCTTGCCAGGGAGCAGCGGTTTACCCGCCCGGTATCGGCCCCTACAATGCACACCCCCGCCAGGCGGATCCGACGGCTAGGTAGCTCAGCTGGTTAGAGCGTGGCACTCATAATGCCGAGGTCGAGGGTTCGAGTCCCTCCCTAGCCACAGCCGAATCAGCCACTTGCGATCCCCTGTCGAACCCGGACCACGGAGAGTGCGGGACTTTTGCGGGACTGCAGGGCACAAGCCTTTTCGGAGGCCTCGATCAGCGTGCGGGGGCAGTGGCCGCCAAGCCTGCCTCGGGTCGGCCGCGGCGGCTCGCGGCGCGCGATCTGTCGCGTTTGCGTCGAATGCTGATGAAAGGGGGCGCTCGCGACGGGGTTGCCGACCGATCTGTGGACCTGCCCACGCGTCGAGCGGCGGAGCGGGATGAGGAACGCATCCAAGCCTGGATCAAGCAGGACTGGCCGCGGGTAAAAAAAACGCTGCGCACCTGAGGGCCAGCATCGTCTTCATCGACGAATCGGGCCTGCTGCTGGCGCCCTTGGTGCGTCGCTCCTGGAGCCCGCTCGGATATACCCCGGTGCTGCATCAGCGAACCTGCATGCATCGGAAGGTCTCGGCCATCGCCGCGGTATGCATTGCGCCCGACCGGGACCGCCTCGCGCTCTACTTTCGTCTCTATCCGAATGCCAACGTCAACAGCGAGCGCGCGCTGGTCTTCCTCGAGCAGCTGCAGCGACAGCTGCGCACTCCGATCGTGCTCGTCTGGGACAGCTTCCAAGCTCATAAAGGCGAACCCATCACGCAATGTGTCTTGCCGCGCTCGGCGTGCAGCCTTCTCCGTCCAGCACCGACAGGATCTCCTGCGCGCCTTCCTCCGTCACACGGGGCTTCCTTTACGCCTCAGATAGGACATTGCTTATGCACGTCTAAATGGCTGGCCGAAAAGCCGACACACAGTTTTCGATGGCGATGCAGACAACCTACGCGTATGCCCAAAGTTATAGCCAACTGATACCAACCGGTCACGAAGCCTTCATAAAGCTGCAATGTGCCGGCGGGCAGCATTCCAAAGTACTCCACAAAAAAATTGGCAGGAGCCGTATCGTGAAGGGAATCATCGCAGCCGCACTCAGCTGCCTGTGGACGGGTGCGTTGCTGTTGGCCCCAATGGGGTCCGTATTGGCCCAACAGTCCAACATCAGCGAGGAAATACTGCAATGCTCAACGACCCCTGGAGCTTGTACGGGAGTTATCTATTCTCCGCCCCCCTCAACGGCCGATTCTAATTCGCTCAGCCATAGCTGGAGCGGGAATGTAGGCGGGATTTCGGCTAATGGCGCCGGTTACGTGACAGACGGCGTGCTTGGGGACACCACGACTCTGATAGTCACAAGTGCAGATCCTGCACCGGTCATCGCCGCTACCATCGTCAGTTTTGCTGACAGCCTCACCATCGAAGGAGGCACTGGGACGGGCGTGCTTGCGGAGAGCTTTTCCCTGTCGGGCACTGGAAGTAACTCAAGCGGACTGCAGAACGGCATGGCCGGCTCGATAGTCTTTGGGGATGGGGTGGGCGCACCGACCGGGACTGAAGTATCGCTAAACGGCGGGGCCCTTACCGTTGGCACAAGGGCCGTGATTCCGGGAGCTATAGGGCCCCAGGCTGATAGCTTGACGGTTTTTGTTCCCTTCACGTATGGGACCGCTTTCAATCTCGGCCCCGTTTTACAGAGCATCCCGGAATATCCCGCTGACGCGGCTACGCCTTACACGTCGGTCGTGAATTTCTATAATACGTTGACGCTGAATTCGGCCCTTGTTTACGGTGGCACACCTGGGGCGCTCGGTGCCGAGAATGACGCCGCCGTCATTGGTGCAGCTAGCGGGCTCGTCTACGGACCAAATGGCGTATCGGCAGTGCCTCTTCCCGCTACGGCATGGCTGCTGCTGAGCGCCATGGTGGGGCTCTGGATTGCTGGGCGCCGCGGATTTGCGCCGCAAGTTCCTTCCATTTACCCTGATGACAGCGCGACCTCCGCGCGGCGTTATCGTTACTGGATCAGTCGTTCAAGAAGATCACGTTAATCGAAGCGACCTTAAATTTGGATTATCAGTGCTGAAAAGACGTGCTCATACTCGGCACGTACCGCTCAGGCCGCAGTCATGCTTACAAGGCGATCACCGAATCGTAGGGCGTCGGAAGCTCTGTTCTCGAACTGATTTGAGACCCCGCGTAGCGGTCATCGGCAGACGTCTCCTCAGGGTCGTCAGTACGCGTTCAAGCAACGTCAGCGAGAGCTTGCGGGTCTTTCGCGGCCAATAGGATCAGGGTCCTTGCGGCCCCGGAGGGCGCACGGCGTCCCTGCTCCCACTCTTGAAGCGTCCTGACTGATACGCCGAGTAGTCGCGCGAATTGTGATTGCGACAGACCGGAGCGCTGCCGCACATCAGCCACTGCTGGGACCTTCGTCACCCGCCCATGCTGGCCGCGCTTGATCTCTCGAAGACCATCGAGAATCTCGGATCCAATGTCTCGCTTCGTCTTAGCCATCGATTTCTTCCCGAATCTGCCGCAACACATGCGGCGCTATGCTTTCTGCCACGTTCTTTCCGTAAATAGTCAACATCCAGATCTCGCCCTGACGGGTCCTTGCGTAGTAAATCACCCGCACACCCCCTCGTTTGCCTCGACCTGCCACACCCCATCGAATCTTCCGAACGCCACCGGTTCCTTTGACGATATCACCGGCCGATGGATTAGCAGCTAATGACCACTGCAGCGCCGCGTATTGGTCGTCGCTTAGGTACTCACCAACCAAGCGAGTGAACAGCTTGGTCTCGATAAAAGTGAGCATGTCCAATCATACGGCACTGACGTATAGATGGCAAGAATTGGCCTCCCGGAAGCCGTCGCTCGCGACCGGCAGGAGCGGGGCGGCCGCGTCACAGATCCCGTCAACACGGGCGCGGTTCCAGGTCGCCGAAGTCTCCGCGACGTACAATTGGGACATGAGCCGACTACCAGTAATAACACTAGCCCTCGGACTGCTGATGCTCGGCATCGCAGTCCCATTGGCGGAGCACACTAAGTTCATCCATCCGTGGTTCGCGTGGCTGGCCGGAGGCGTAATTCTTGGTTCGCTCATGGCGATGTCGAGAAGTCGCTGGCGCAGCTAGTTAACTTCTCGAAAGCGGTCTATGGCGAACGGCGCAGCAGGGTCGCGAGCACCGTCGCCGCGCTCACCGGGACGCAAAGATGAACTCCTCGCGCTCTTGGCCGGCCGCATCGGTAAATCGATCCCCCCACGATCGAGAATCCGCACTTCTGCAACACCCGGATCGACGCCGCATCGTCCTTAGCGGCACGTGCGTGTAGCTGACGCTCCGCAATCTCGCCCAGGAACTGGCGTAGCGCAGCGGTGGCGAACCCTTTTCCCCAGTGCAGTCGGCCAAGTTCGTAACTGATCTCCGGCAGATCCTTCCTGCGGAAGTACGCAATGTACCCGACCGCTTGCCCGCCGACGACAATCGTCTCAATTGGCGCGTGCCTATTGTTTAGAGCACTGCGCCAGCGGGCGGCGAAGGCCTCCTGATGCGCGGACGTAGCTTCATCCGGGCGGTTACCCTGATGGTTGGCCCAGAAGGCCGCAACATCTTGATCGGCGACCGGGCGCAATGAGACATCCATCACTAAAACCTACTCACCCTCTTACGCGGCTCAAATTATGCTTCCGCAGAGCGGTCGCTGGCGACTGTCGGGAACGGGTCGGGTTGAGCCAAACGATCCGCTTCCGTCTTGTCCAAGCTCGGTAATGATTGATAGGGACGCCGGGGACTGGCGTCCGATTTACGGCTGCGTCAGCAGTGGCAGCAGCGAGGCTCGTGCACGGCCGGGTTCAATGGTCAGCAAGACGCCTTGCGCAAGCTCATGCGCGAATTGTTGCAGCACGTTGAGCACGTGTGCGCCGATGGCTTCAGGCGTCAGCCGATCAGCTCGGATCTGGATGACGCTGGGCTTCTGTCCGCCGGTGACCGCCAGAGTGGCGGCGAAATCGAGGTCGTGTGTCAGTACGACCGACTCATTTGCGCGGGCCCACTGCATAATCGTGTCGTCGCTGGCGGTGACCGGGCCGATGTCTGACCAGTGCGCAGCCTCGTGCCCCGAGGCGGCCAATAGCCAGCCCACCGGGGCGATATGTTCATATCCAGCAGCAATCTCACACGGACGACAGCGTGATCTCGCGTTCTTCGGCACGCCACGCGGCATAACGCAGGGCCTGGGTGATGTCTTCACGCTCGAGGTATGGATAATCCGCAAGCAGCTGCTCGGGCGTCGCCCCGGCGGCGATCTGACCGACGATCATGCCGACGGTTACCCGCATGCCACGAATGCAGGGCTTGCCCCCCATGAGGTCGGGGCGCTGGGTAATGCGTTCCAGGGTCTCCATGTGAACTCCCTCGATCTCTCGGCCGATCATGCCAGATGGCGCTCGGAGCGTCAGGGTACGGTAAGTGCGGAGATGAAAGGGTTCGGCCATGGGGGTTGCGGGACTTTTGCGGGACTCAGTGCTGCTCTACTGTGCTCAGTAGTGCCGAATGCAACGGACGCCAAGCGGCAAGTGATTGAAATTAAAGGCTGCAAAATCCAGCTACCGCTCTCATAATGCCGAGGTCGAGGGTTCGAGTCCCTCCCTAGCCAGATGATTTATAAGAGAATTATCTCGAACTGAACCGTGTGTGGCCTACCGTTAAGTGCAGCGCAAGTGCGGGTGCGGGGGATCGGCAGTTGACCAACGGCCAGCCAGGAGCGACCGGCTGGCCGTAGCCATCCGCGCCTTTGCTGAATGGGAAGGGGTTTGCGCTACTTGCCTCCGCATGTCTCCTGCGCGATCAAGGCGCACCGGCTCGAGCTATATGCGTCTTGGTGTGGAGTGCCTTCTGGAGATCCGCGACCTCGACAATCGGTAGTGCGCCCATGGTCCCCTCGCAAATTCCGGCTTGAGAGCGTGGTTGGTTCCGATTTCCACAAATGGTGAGGGGGTGGCCGATGCCGTACGTATGGTATGGCAGACGCGGTCGAATTAGCTCGACAGTGCAGGGAGGGTGAACTCAGCCGAGTCTGTCCATGTCATCACGTGCCGCCGCCCCCAGGGGCCTCGAGGGAACGCAGTGGGAGCAGGAACGGCTTCGAGTCTGCGGCTGTCTCTGCAACTGTCATCGGCGAGGAGAGCGCAGGCAGTCCACAGGCTGCCGCCATTGGGAGAGGAGATCTCCCGAGAAGGTGCGCCTACTCCGTGGTAGCCGTAAGCCAGGAGACCTGACGGTACGCGTCGCTCCCGCCGCAACCAGCAGAGTTCGGCACGCATCCCCGCTCGAGCGACCAGAAGACTTGCAGCGCCGCGCAAATGCAGCGGCGGCTTGGTGTGCTCATTGAACGCTAGCGCTAGCAATTCTCATCACACGGTCTGGATCTCTTTAGCACGGCAGTGCCTCGGGCATCGCGGCATCGTCGAATCGATTTGAGGAGCAATCAAACAATGACATGGACACCGGTATCGCGCGCGGTGCGCGCCGCGCTGCTGCTGGCGTGTGGCACCGCCGGCCCGGTGCTGGCGGCGCCACCGTCAGCACACTCCACCGCGCCGAGTTCCGCCGGTACAGGTACGGCATTGAAGGTTGCGGCGCAGCCCATGCTGACTGCGCAGAACCAACCCCGCGGCAAAAATTCCGGCGCAGTCGCCGCAGCTGGCTCGTCCGGCGGCAGCCCCGCAGTGACGGGACAGCTTCAGGAGGTCACGGTCACCGCAGCACGCCTGCAGCTGATCGGTCATACGACGACCGCCAGCCAGGGCGTGATCACCGGCACCGAGGCCCAGCTGACACCCGCCTTCCGTCCCGGCGAGGTGCTCGAGACCGTCCCGGGACTGGATGTTACCGTTCACAGCGGCGAGGGCAAGGCCAACCAGTACCTGATGCGCGGTTACAATCTCGACCACGGCACCGACCTGGCCGT
>DATJSD010000075.1:0-29970 GCA_035504335.1 Steroidobacteraceae bacterium
TGGCAGCCGATGCATTGCGTGAGGAACGTGCGGCTGTCGCCCCCGGGAGAGCGCGACGGGTCCTGGCGGATGCGATCGGGCGGCCGCGTGGTGTCCTCGATCGTGTTCAGGTCATCGCACAGGTAATCCATCATCGTGAAGCGCACCATGGCGCGGTTGGTGCCCAGGTAGAAGTACGCCGAGGCGCCCGCATAGGTGGTCAGCACTCCGGCGGTGGCGGCCGTGGGAATCCCGGTCACCGACGACTGCGTTTCCGGAATCAGCGCCGCCGCCAGATCCACATTGTTGTTGTCCATGTACTGATACATGGTGTCGCTGGAGTACGAATAGCCCGGCAAGCCGGACACCAGGCTCGGGTTGCCGACGTAGATCAGGTCCGCCGACAGCACCGTGTTGAACGGCACGTTGTCGCGCACCATGCCGATGATCGTCGCGGTGTAGTCGTTCAGGGGCACGAACAGACTCTGCGGCTTGTTGCTCATCGGCTGCGCGAAGTTGCGGATCGTGACGTCGTAGAACGCATGACCCGGATCGTTGATCGCGAGGTTGGCCGCGTCGGTGTAATCCTGATTGGAGATGTCGGTGGCCATCTGCTGCAGCACCGAGGCCGAGGGCGGCGTGCCCGTCAGCCGCTCGAACAGGCGCGTGGCCTGCTCGTTCGGCCCGGCGAACGCCGGCGTGAGCGGCAGCAGCAGCACGGCGCCGGACAGCGCCCCGATCATCGCGGCCGCCAGCGGCCTGCGCATTGCGAACTCTTTCAGCCTGTCGAACATCGCTTCGCTCCCTGCACGCTCGTCGAGTGCGACTGGGTGGCTATGATAGGCAGCGGCGAGCGCGCGCGTAATGTCGCTGCTCACAGACGTTGGGTGCCATTACGTCAATAGCGCTAAGCTCGATACAAACAGTGGCGCGCGGCTTTGCGCGGCTCGATGGCGCATATACGACGTAACGCACGGTTTGCAGACTGTGCGTCTGCTCTCATATCTGCACTCATCTGCTCGTAAACTGCGAGCCTTAGTTGGACCGCATCACGAACCTGCATGGGAGTCAACGGATTGAACCGCAACCGGATGGTAGGAGCTACGGCACTGTCCGCCGCGGGGCTGCTCACCGCGACGCTGCTCACCACGACGCTGCTCGCGGCCTGCAGCAGCGGCGGCACGGTGACCATCGCCGATTCGCAGCCCACGGATTCGCAGACCACCGACTACGCGATCGCGTTCGTCAAGCGCACGGTGCCGATGAGCGGCAAGGGCGCCGCGGCGACCATGACGCAGGATGACCTGCGCCTGCAGCGCGCGTTCTTCCTGAAGGCCAATCTCTATCTGCTCAACCCGCAGAGCTCGGGCGGCGCGGAGCTGAACATCACCGACCGCGTGACCCACGGCGGCAACTACGACATCAAGGACGTGGACGTCAACTACGACGGCTCGAGCATCATATTCGCGATGCGCGGCCCGCTGACCGCCAAGCAGAAGGACTTCGATCCGCCCAACTGGAGCATCTGGGAGTACGTGCTCGCGTCCGACTATCTGCACAAGATCTGTCCGACCGAGGATCCGACCTGCACCGATGCGCAGTACATCTCGCCGCACTACCTGCCCGACGGACGCATCCTGTTCGCCACCACCCGCCAGTTCGACTCGGGCGCCGTGCTGCTGAACGAGGACAAGCCGGTGTTCGAGGCGCAGACCGAGGAACTGAACGAATCGGCCTTCGTCCTGCACGTCATGAACACCGACGGCAGCGGCATGCACCAGATCACCTTCAACCAGAGCCACGACGTGGGCGCCACCGTGCTCGAGAACGGCCGCATCATGTTCAGCCGTTGGGACGACACCGACGGCGGCGACGGCATGCAGCTGTACACGGCCAACCCCGACGGCACCAACGTGCAGCTGCTCTACGGCTTCGGCAGCCACGACACCGCCACCACCAACCCCGGGCAGGCGGCGAGCTGTCCGGCGGGCGATGACTGCAGCGTGCAGTTCGCCGACGCCCGGCAGATGTCCGATGGACGCGTGCTCGCGCTGGTGCGGCCGTTCACCGACGCGGACTGGGGCGGGAATCTGCAGATCATCGACGTCAACGACTACCTCGAGAACAACCAGGCGAACCCCGACACGCCGAACAACGCCGGCTATTCCACCACCAGCATGGCCGAACAGCCGGCCACGCAGAATGATGTGGTGACCGCGTGCGCCAACAGCTGCGCGGCCGCGGGCAATCTGCCGCTGATCTCTCCCGGTGGGCGCTTCACTTCGGCGTTTCCGCTGTGGGACGGCAGCGGGCGCATCCTGGTGACCTGGAGCGAGTGCCGCCTGCAGGACAAGACCGGCACCGTCATGCCGTGCACCAGCACCAACCTGGCCGACACGACGCTCACGGCCGCGCCGCCGCTGTACAGCGCCTGGATGTTCGACCCGGCGGACAACACCTTCATGCCGATCACCACGCCGACCGCGGGAGTGTTCGTCGACGACATCGTCTCGCTGCAGCCGCGCCCGACGCCGCCGGCGTACATTCCCGACAGCTACAACACCACCACCAGTCAGAGCGGCATCATCGATATCCGCAGCGTCTACGACTGGGACGGGGCGGCCTGCAACGGCCAGAACGGTGAGTCCTGCAACGCCGCCGCGGTCGGCGGCGTCGCCGGCATGGCGCAGACCCCCGCCGATCAGGCGCCGGCGCGCTTCCTGCGCATCGTCAAGGCGGTGTCGATCCCGCCGGCACAGGCCGCCAAGGGCCAGGAGGCGCTGAAGTTCGATCAGAACACCGCCTTCGGCTCGGCCGGCAACTACATGCGCGAGATCCTCGGCTACGTGCCGATCCAGCCGGACGGCTCGGTACGCGTCTCGATACCCTCCGACATCGCCTTCCAGCTCGATGTCGTGGATGCGCAGGTCACGAACGGAGCCGCCACGGGCTTCATCTGGCGGGCCTTCCCGCTGCACAAGGCGTGGTTGCAGCTGCTGCCGGGCGAGGAGCTGGACTGCAACGGCTGTCACCTGCCGGCCGGACAGCAGAACCCGCCGGCGGGGGTGAGCTTCTACTCGCACAATGCCGATCCCTCGGCCGCCAGCGGGCAGATGCCGGTGTTCGCCTCCATCTGGAGCGGCGCGAGCGCGGCCGGCGCGACCTTCCCGGGCACCACCAGCGGCATCACGGCCTGCCAGGCCGGTCAGACCATGGCCGAGGTGCTGTACGAATGCGCGCAGCCGGGCAGCACGAGCTCGCCTCCCGGCGCCGCGACGCTCAGCGTCAACGTGTCGTTCATCGATCAGTGGTTCGGCAGCGGCGCCGGCAACGAGTCCATTACCCTCTCCTATGACGACCCGACCTTTACCACGCCGTTTCCGACGCCGACGCAGTGCGCGGTCAGCGGTGGCGACGGCGGGGATGATTGCCGCATCGTCATCAACTACCCCACCACCCCGCCGATGACCGCGACGGTGCCGGTGAGCGGCAACATCGAGCCGCTGTGGGACAAGTGTCGCGCCTCCAACATGCCCACCTGCGCCCCCGGCACCCCGCCCGGCACCGCCGGCCCCGGCACCTGCTCGGCCTGCCACAACGCCAGCACCGCGGCCACCGGCTACCTGGACCTGGCCGACGGCGCCTCGGACGACAACGCCAATCAGGAGAATTCCTACCAGCAGCTGATGAATCCCTTCAGCGTCACATCTGTCGACCCCGTCACGGGCGAGACGACTACCACACAGGTGCGCGGCGCTGAATTCGCCTCCGGAAGTGCAGCCGGATCACATTTCTTTCAATTCTTCGCCAATCCGGATGCCACACATGCGGGGCTGCTCTCACCGGCGGAACTGCGGCTGCTGTCAGAATGGGTAGACATTGGCGCCCAGTATTTCAACAATCCGTTCAACGCTCCGGTCGACTGAGCTCACCGTGCTGCTGGTCCTGGCCCTGGCGTGCCTCGCGCTGGCACCGGCCAGCGCGCGGGCCGCGCGGCCGCCGCTGCAGCTGTTCGTGACGCAGCCGTACCTGGAGCTGCATACCGGCCCGGGCCGCGGCTTCCCCGTGACGCAGGTGGTGGCGCGCGGCGAGTCGCTCGTTGTGCTGTTCCGCCGCACCGACTGGTTCAAGGTACGCACCGAGCGCGGCGTGCTCGGCTGGGCCTCGGTGCACGATCTGTCGCAGACCGTGATGGCCGACGGCCTGCCCTTCGCGGTCGACTCGGGTACCCTCGCGGGCTTCCGCTCGCATCGCTGGGAGGGCGGAGTGTTCGCCGGCGCCTACGCGGGCGCGACGCTGATCTCCGCCTATGCGGCGCTGTCGGTCACCGACAACCTGAAGATCGAGGCCGACCTCGCGCAGTTCCTCGGCAACGTCTCCAACGGCTACCTGGTCGACGTCGGCCTCGCTCACGTGTTCATGCCCGGGTGGCGCGTCTCCCCGTTCGTCACGCTCGGTGGCGGCATCACGCGCACCGAGCCCAAGGCCCTGCTGGTGCAACCGATCGACCGCGATGATCAGCTCGCCTATGCCGGCGGCGGCCTGCGGCTGTATCTGACGCGCCGCTTCTTCCTGCGGGGCGAATACCGCACCGATCTGGTCGTCACCAAGACCAACAGCTACGAGGTCAACCCGGAATGGAGACTCGGATTCGGTTTCTTCTACTGAGCGCCGCCGCGGCGCTCGCCTGCGCGGGCTGCGCCGCGCACGCCCCGCGGCGGCCGGCACCCGCCGGCAGCGCGGTGGACGGCGGCGCGGCCGGCGCGGGCGACACCGGCGGCGCCAGCGCCAACGCCGCCAACGACGCGGGCGGCAGCGCCGATCAGGGCAGCGACCAGCCGGCCGAGTCCCCCGTGGTGGTGCAGCCGCAGGTGCAGCGACGCAACGTGAGCGTGCCGCACATCGGCGCGCGCGATCTCGAGCTCGGCGGCTATTACGGGATCCTGTCCATCGAGGACTTCGGCGCGCAGCCCGTGCAGGGCCTGCGCGCCGATTACCACATCACCGAGGACTTCTTCTTCGAGGGCAACTACGGACAGTCACGCGCCGGTGAGACCAGCTACGAGCTGCTCAGCGGCGGAATTCAGCTGCTTTCCAACGCTGAGAGACGCTTCACATATTACGACGTGTCGCTGGGTTACAACATGCTGCCGGGTGAGATCTTCATTGGTCATCATGTGGCCATGACGAGCGCGTTGTACCTGATCGGCGGCATCGGCAGCGTCGACTTCGCGGGCGATGAGAATTTCGCGGTGAACTTCGGCGCCGGCTTTCGCGTGCTGCCGACCGACTGGCTGGCGCTGCACATCGACGTACAGGATCTGGTGTTCCGCGACGACATCTTCAGCGTGTACAAGCTGAACAACAACCTGCAGGCGACCCTCGGCATCAGTGTGTTCTTCTAGCGACGGCACGCCCACGGCAAATGCATCCAATGGAGGCAATCATGACACCCAGTGGCAATCGCATGCTCTATGGCAAGGTCAAGCTGCTCGGCATCCTGCTCGCGCTCGCGCTGCCGGCATTGTCGGGGTCGGCGCTGGCCGGCGACATCGTCCCGGGCGCGGTGGCGCCGAACTTCGTGCTCAACTCCTCCAGCGGCAAGCCCGTGTCGCTCTCGGACCTGAAGGGCCAGGTGGTGCTGATCAACTTCTGGGCGAGCTGGTGCGGTCCCTGCCGCCAGGAGATGCCGATTCTCGATCAGCTGTACCGCTCCTACCAGGCGGCCGGTTTCACGCTGCTCGGCGTGAACGTGGAACCCAACGCCGCCGACGCCGACAAGTTCCTCAAGGACACTCCGGTCAGCTTTCCGATCCTGTTCGATCCCAAGAGCACGGTCAGCAATCTCTATCAGGTATCGGGCATGCCCAGCACCATCATCGTGGACCGTGACGGCCGGATCCGCTACGTGCACCACGGCTACAAGCCGGGCGACGAGGGCGAATACCTGAACCAGATCCGGGCGTTGACCCAGGAATAGCGGCGTCGGGAGCGCGATCCTCATGCCATACCTTCGCCGCGAAACCGCACGCGCGCCGCGGCGCGCGCGCGTGCCGCCCGCGCCCCTCGCGCTCGGCCGGGTGTCGCTCGCAGCCGCGTTGCTCGCCGCGAGCCTGCTCGCCGGCTGCCAGGTACAGCCCTGGGTCAAGCCCTACGAGCGCGAGCACCTCGCCGACCCGATCATGTCGTTCGATCGCGATCCGATCGCCAGCGGCTACCTCGAGCACGTCTTCGAGGTGCGCGAGGGCGCACGCGGCGCGAGCGGCAGCGTCGGCGGCGGCTGCGGCTGCAACTAGCCGCCGCGGCGCGCCACAGGACCCGCGGGCAACATGAAGCGACATGCTTTCTGGCGCTGGCTGCCGGTGATCGCCTTCGCCGTCATCGCGGCGGGGCGCGCCGACGTGCTGCCGGACGATCGCACCGATCTGCTGTATCACTTCTTCTCGGGCGGCGGCATCACGGTGCAGGGGCCCTCGGTGCTGATCCGCAAGAAGGTCAACGACTCGGTGTCGCTGTCCTACCAGTACTACCTGGACATGATCTCGAGCGCCTCGATCGACGTGGTGACGCAGGCCAGTCCCTACAAGGAACACCGCGTGCAGCAGAATTTCGGCGTGGACTTCCTGCACGGCAATACGCTCTACAGCGCCGGCTACATCAGCAGCATCGAGCCGGACTACAACTCCAAGACCGCCTACTTCAACGTCAGCCAGAGCATGTTCGGCGATCTGACCACGGTGAATTTCGGCTACACGCAGGGCTGGGACATCGTCGGCAAGGTGGACAAGGGCGTGGTGCAGCCGTTCCGCGCCGATGCCAACCGCAAGAACTACGCCGTGGGGCTCTCGCAGGTGCTGACGCGCAACACGCTGCTCGGCCTGAACTTCGAGACCGACATGAGCTCCGGCTACCTGCACAGCCCCTACCGCTCGGTGCGCTTCCTGGATCCGCTGGTGGCGCGCGGCTACAGCTACGAGCCGGAGAGGTATCCGGACACGCGCACCAGCAACGCCGCTTCCGTGCAGATCAAGTACTACCTGCCCATCCACGCGGCGCTGGACGGCAGCTATCGATTCTTCACGGATACCTGGGGCATCGATGCGAGCACCCTGGAGGGCGGCTACACGCAGAGCGCCTTCAGCAACTGGACCCTCAGCACCTCGGTGCGCTACTACTGGCAGACCCACGCTACCTTCTACAGCGACCTGTTCCCCTACGAGAACTCGCAGAATTTCCTGGCGCGCGACCGCGAGCTCGCGCAGTTCCACAGCATCACCGGCGAGCTGGGCGCCGCCTACCAGTTCAACCCCGGCTGGCCGCGCTGGATCGACCGGGGCTCGGTGAATCTGGACGTCGAGCGCATGATCATCAACTACATGGACTTCCGCGACGTGCTCGATACGAACTACAAGGCCGGGCGCGAGCCGTTCTACAATCTGGACGCCACCGTCGCGCAGTTCTTTATTTCCTTCTGGTACTGACGGATCATGCGCCTCTGGGCCACACCGGCCGGAGGCGAAAAATGAACCGAAACCTGCTCGTGTCGGCGCTGCTGTGTGTCGCAGCAATCGCCCTGCCCTGGAATCTCGCGCTGGCGCAGCCGGCGGCGCGCGAGGACGCGCGCCTGGAGACGGCCACCGACGTGCTGGACATGCTGCGCGCCACGCCCGACCAGAACGTGCCCGCCTGGCTGATGCAGCGCGCCTACGGCGTGGCGGTGATCCCCGATGTGCTCAAGGGCGCCTTCCTGTTCGGCGGCCGCTACGGCAACGGGGTGCTCACCGTGCGCAATGCCCAGGGCCGCTTCAGCGACCCGATCTTCATCACCCTCGCCGGCGGCAGCGTCGGCTGGCAGATCGGAGCCACCTCCACCGACGTGGTGCTGGTATTCGTCACGCAGCGCAGCGTGCAGAACTTCGCGCGCGGCAAGTTCACCCTCGGCGTGGACGCCTCGGTGGCGGCCGGCCCGGTGGGCCGCCAGGGCGAGGCCGAGGCGGGCATCCAGGCCGAAATCTACTCCTACTCGCGCTCGCGCGGCCTGTTCGCGGGGGTGGCACTCGATGGCACGGTACTGGCGTTCGACCGGCCCGCCAACCGCGCCTTCTACGGCACGCGCGCGATCACGACCGAGATGATCACCAGCGGCGAGGTCACCACCAGCTCCCAGAGCGCGCAACGCTTCCTCGCCGCCGTGCTGGCCGGCACCAGTGGCGGCGCCGCGGCCGCCCCAGCGGCGCAGGCCGCGGCAGGCTCCAACGCGGGCTCCGGCGCGGGCTCCGCGGCCGGCGCACCGCAGACCTTCCCGCTGCAGGACCCGCATCCCGGCAGCGAGCCGCAGTCCTCGCAGTAGTCGCGAGCGTCGTACCGGGGCCGCCGCGGCCGCTGCGCGCATGCGGGCACACAGCGACGAGCGCACGGGCTAGGCGCCGCTCGAGCCAATGGCCGCCGTAGCGATTCTGGCCGTGACCGTCGCGGTGAGCCTTGCCGGGCTCGCCTGGCCACGTCTCATCGCCTGGAGCCTGTTCCAGCCCTACTGGTTCCTGCCGCGCCGCCGCTACTGGACGGCGCTGACCAACGGCTTCGTGCACGCCGGCCTGGGACACCTGGCGCTCAACTGCCTGACCTACTGGTTCTTCGCCATTCCGCTGCAGCGTGTGATCGGCAACGCGCGCTTCGTCGCGCTCTACGCGGTGGGCCTGCTCGCCAGCAACACCGGCACCTACTTCAAGCACCGGCGCGATCCCGACTACGCCTGCCTCGGCGCCTCCGGCGCGGTGCTGGCGGTGCTGTTCGCCGCGATCGTGTACTTCCCGCGCAACGCGCTGTTCATTCTGCCGCTGCCGGTGCCGATCCCCGCGCCGCTGTTCGCGGTCCTGTATCTGGCCTACACCTGGTACGCCGCGCGCCACCCCTCCGGTCGCATCAATCACGAGGCGCATCTCGACGGCGCGCTCGCCGGACTCGCCTTCGTCGCGCTGACCGACTGGCCGGTGTGGCAGCACGACTGGCACAGCCTGCTGTGAGGCGCCGCGCATCACGATGCTAGACTGGCACGGTGCGCGAGCGCCACTTCCACGTCCGCCTGACGGATCTCTCGGAGCGCGAGTTCGTCACCCATGGTCTGCCGCGCCGCCTGTGGCAGGACCTGTACCACCGGCTGATGACGATCGGCTGGCCGCAGCTGTTCGTGAGCTTCGCGCTGTTCTTCGCCGGGATCAACCTGATGTTCGGCGGCGTCTACGCGCTGCAGCCCGGCGACGTCGCCGCCGTCAACCCGCGCGGCTACTGGGGGCTGTTCTTCTTCAGCGTGGAGACCTTCGCGACCGTCGGCTATGGCGACATGCACCCGCAGACCACTTTCGCGCACTCGGTGGCGACGCTCGAGAATTTCATCGGCCTCACCAGCCTCGCGCTCATCACCGGGCTGACCTTCGCGCGCTTCTCGCGCCCCACGGCGCGCTTCCTGTTCGCGCGCTACGCGGTGGTGCGTCCATTGGACGGGCGCTCGACGCTGATGATCCGCTGCGCCAACGCTCGCCAGAACATCGTGGTCGAGGCCGCGGCGCAGCTGCGCATGCTGCGTGACGAGATCACGGCCGAGGGCTATCGCATCCGCCGCATCTACGATCTGCCGCTGCGCCGCAGCCAGCATCCGCTGTTTCTATTCGGCTGGACGCTGCTGCACGTGATCGACGCCGCCAGTCCGCTGCAGGGCTCGAGCGCGCAGTCGCTGCGCGAGTCGCGCTCGTTCCTGCTGCTGACGATCAGCGGCACCGACGAGACCACGGGGCAGACGATCATGGCGCGCGTGCGCTACGGTCCGGAGGCGCTGCGCTGGAACCACAGCTTCGTGGACATCCTGTACACCGACGAGCAGGGCGTGGACCACTTCGACTACCGTCGCTTCGACGAGGTGGAGCCGCTGGCGTAGGCGCGGCGCGCCGCGGGTCGTGCCGTTCAGGCGTCCCCGGCCGACAGCTGCAGACTCTGCTGCGCCGCGTCGACGGTCTGTATGCGCACCGGCCGCCGCCACACGCGCTGCACGTACTCGAGCACGTGGCGGGCGCGCTCCACCTCCAGGCCGCGGCCGTCGATGCGGCTCTGGTGCTCGAGCAGCAGCGCGCCGTCGTTGCGCATCTCGGCCACCGATACGCGCGGGGCGCCGAAGTTGTACTTCTCCATCAGCAGGCTCTCGCGCAGCTCGTCGATGTCCTCGGGCTGCACGCGCACCTGGCCGTTGTCCTGCCGCCGGTACTGGAACAGGCCCATCTGCGCCGCCAGCTCGCGCGTGAGGTGATTGCGCACGAAGCTGAAGTCATCGTCCTGACGCATGATGGCGCGTGCGCTCTGCAGCCCCGCCTGCTCGAAGATGTCCTCCCACAGGGTGAAGCCGAGGTGATAGGGGTTGACGCTGAGAGCCACCTGCTCGCCCGCGGCGATCGGCCGCACCACGTCCGAATGGCACTTGATCGCATCCACGTAGGCCGACTGCGGCACGAAATCCGCCTCGCGCAGCAGCCGCGCGTGCCAGTAGGAGGCCCAGCCCTCGTTCATGATCTGGGTGGCGTACACGGGATAGAAATAAAACGACTCCTCGCGCACCGCCAGGAAGATGTCGCGCTCCCAGCTCTCCATCTCCGGCGCGTAGGTGGCGATGAACCACAGCAGGTCGCGCTCCGGATGCGGCGGCACCGGAGCGCGCTGCTTGCGCGGCTGCCAGGCCGCCCCGGCCGCGGCGTCCAGCGCGCTGTAGCGCGCACGGAACGCACCGTCCACCGCCGGCGCTGGCGCCTCCAGGTACTCGGGGTAGCGCTCGCGCCGCAGCGGCAGATCGACGTCGACGTACTGCTCGAGCGACAGTGCGGCATCGAGCACCTGCTCGACGGCCGCCGTGCCGTGGCTCTCGATGTCGCGCTCGATCTGGCGCGCGTGGCTCGCGGCGTGCTCGACGATGTGCTCGCTGACCTGTTCCTGGCAGCGCCTGAACAGCAGATTGTTCCTGGAGAAGTCGGCGTGTCCGAGCACGTGCGCGGTCACCAGGATGTTGTCGGCGAGCGCGTTGCTCGAGGCCAGATAGGCGTGTCCGGGATTGCCCGGGAACACCACCTCGAACAGCCGCGAATACCCCATGTGACGCTGCACCAGCTGGTAGATGTAGCGTGCGCCGAACGACCAGTGAGGCATGCGCACCGGCAGACCGTACACCGCGATCTCGGTCATGAAGCTGTCGGGCACGGCCTCGAAGGTCACCGGCGACCAGTCCAGTCCCAGCCGGTGCGCCAGCTCCTCGAGCCGCGGGACGTAGTCGGCCCAGTGATCGCTCACGGCGCGCCGCCCGCCGCCGTCTCGGCATCCAGTGCTTCGGAGCTGAAAAAGTGGCGCACCGCCCCGGCGATGTCATCGGCCGAGCCGATCGAGAAGCGCCCGATCGGCAGCCCCTCGGCGGCTGCCTCGTCGAACATGCGCATCGTCTCGGTGCGCACCGAGCGCACGTTACTCGGCGCGATCTCCACGTAGCCGGCATAGCGCGTCAGGTCCGCGAGCGCCGCCAGCTCGCGCCGCGCCTCCACGCGATCGTCCACCGCGTTGTCGCCGTCCGAGGCATAGAAGAGGTACAGGTTGCAGCCGGCGGGGGCGAAGCGTGTCGCGGCGATCTGCCGCACCTGCGCAAGGCCGGTCGAGGCCACCGTGCCTCCGGCGCCGACCACGTTGAAGAAATCCGCCTCGCTGAACTCCCAGGCCTCGGTGGTGTGGGCCACAAAGACGATGTCGAGCGCGCGATACTCGCGCCGCAGACCCGCGGCCACCCAGAAAAAGAAGGTCTTGGCCAGATGCCGGTCGCGATCCGTCATGCTGCCCGATACGTCCAGCAGGAAGAACACCGCGGCACGCGTCGAGGGCTGGCGCCGGCGCGTCAGTTGCCGGTAGCGCAGGTCATCGTTGATCAGCGGCGGCGCGGCGCTGCCGAGCACGCGGCGCTTGGCGGCCTCGCGCATCGAGCGGCGCCGGTCGAGCCGCGAGCGCGCGCCGTGCCGGTCCCAGCCCTCGCGCTGCCAGTCGGCCTGCTCGCTCGCCCCGCCGCGCGGCTGCAGGTTGGGCAGCTTGAGCTCCTCCCAGAGCCAGTCGATGATGTCGTCGACCTTGAACTCGAGCATCAGCTCGATGCCGCCGCGCTCGGTGCCGCCGGCACCCTTCTGTCCCTGACCCGAGTCGCTGTTGTGCGGCTGGCCGAGCAGGTCCCCCGGCTTCACGTCGCCCTGGCCGACCCCGAGGGCCTGGCCGCCGGCGCGCAGGCGGAAGCGGTAGTGCTCCAGCAGTCGCACCGGCACGCGCACCGTGCGCGCTCCGTGGTTGATGATGTCCGCACCGGCCACCATCTGCGGCAGATGATCGCGCACCGCCTCGCGCACCTTCTCGCCGTGGCGCAGCCAGTCGCGCGATCCGCGCGAGAACAGCTCGTACCACCCGTTGATGGCCGGCCGCGCAGCCCCCGCCCCGGCGGACTGATCCTCTTCAGTGCTCTCGGTGCTCATGGCCTCTCCATTGCACGCCAGAGCGGCCCTGCCCGCCCCGCAGCGCCGCCGCCGAGGCTATTCCTGCGATAGCAGAGTCGTGACGTAGCTCAGCGCCTCCTTTGCACTATGCTCATCGTAGCCGTATTCCTTGACCAGTCGCTCCTGCACCACCGAGATCTTCTGGCGCGCCTCGTCGTCGGGCCGCGCCACCGAGGTCACCAGGCGCAGCACGTCGCGTCGCTCCTCGAACAGGTACTGCTCGATGGCCTCGCGCATGCGTGCGTGGCTCGCCAGACGGAATTTCTCGCCGGCCTTGAAGGCGACCATGGCCTTGCGCACCACTTCCTGCCGGAACGACTGCTTGCCGGATTCCGACACCTTGATCTTCTCCTCGACCGAGCGCAGGAAGCGCTCATCCGGGGAGCGGTTCTCCCCGGTCATCGGGTCGGTGACCTGCCGCTGGTCGAGCGACGCCTCCACCTCATCGAGGTACTTCTCCAGCAGCTGCTGTGCCTCGTCCTCGAAGGAGGCGAATAGCGCGCGGTGCACATCCTCCTTGACCCAGCGGTTGTAGAACTCCTTGCGCGCGGTGACCAGGTGATCGAACCACTGCTTCTTCTGCTTCGCGTCGATGCGCGCATCGTTCTCGATCCCGTCCTTCAGCGCCAGCAGCAGCTCCATGCTGGTGAGGCTGCGCGCATCGCCGCGGGTGATCGCGGTGGAGATGGCGTTGATGACGAAGCGCGGCGACACCCCGGTGAGTCCCTCGTCCGGCGCCTCGGTGCGCAGCCGCACGGCTTCGGTCTCGGAGAACCCCTCGACCGCCTCGCCCGCGTAGATGCGCAACTTCTTGGGGATGTCCAGACCCTCGCGCTCGGGCTTGCCGAGGCGCGTGAGGATGGCGAATACCGCCGCCAGATGCAGCACGTGCGGATCCAGGTGCGTATTGCGGAATGCCGGGGCGCCGTACACCAGCTTCTGGTAGATGCGCGCCTCGTCCAGGTACGACAGCGCATACGGGAACTTGATGATCACCATCCGATCCAGCAGCGCCTCATTCTCCTTTTCCTGCAGGAATCTGTGGAATTCCGCGAGGTTGGTGTGCGCGAGGATGGTCTCGTCCAGGTGGATCAGCGGAAAGCGCGCGACCTTGACGTTCTTCTCCTGCGTCATGGTCAGCAGCAGGTACAGGAACTCGCGCTTGACCTTGAGGATCTCGATCATCTCCAGCACGCCGCGGCTGGCCGAATACACCGCCCCGGACCACGACCAGGCGCGCGGATCACCCTCGTCGCCGATGACCGAGACCTTCGAGAGGTCCACCGAGCCCACCAGGTCGGCGATATCGGCGGTGGAGGGGTCGTGCGGCGCATAGGTGCCGATGCCGCAGCGCGCCGCCTCGGACAGGAATACCCGCTCGATGGGTACGCGCAGGTAATCCCCGCCGCATTCGCGCTCCAGGAAATCGCGCGCCCAGGGACTGATGTCCCCCACGACGTCGATGCCATAGGTGTCGCGGAAGCCGGCGCGCAGGCTGGTGGGCACCAGATTCAGCGCCGACTCGCGCAGCGGCGAGCCCTTGATGGCATACAGCGCACCCTCTTCCGTACGGCTGTACTCCTCCAGGCCCCGCTTGAGCAGGATCGCCAGCGTCGACTTGCCGCCCGAGGGTGGGCCGAGCAGCAGCAGCAGCCGCCGGCCGACGTCCGAGCCGGCCGCCGCGCCCTTGAAGTAGTCGACCACCCGCGCCAGCGGCTCATCCACGCCGAAGAGCTCGCGCTTGAACAGCTCCCGGCCACGGTTGATGTCGCTGCCATTGGCACCGCGGCCGTGCCACAGCAGCATGTCCCAGATGTACTCGTGACTGCTGCGTGCCAGAGCGGCGGGGTTAGCGGGCAGGATCGTGGTCAGAAAATCCGCAAAGGTCCCCTCCCAGCGCTTGACACGATGCAGCTTGCCGTATTCGCTGAGCGAATCGACGAAGTTCTGGGCTCCGTTCTGCGCATCGAGCGCTGATGATCCCATCTCGAACCTCCGCGGAGGGTATCGAAGACTGCCAGTCCAGACATCCGCGACCCTCGGCCTACATTAGAAGCATGCGATCGCGGCCAACGTGACCGCATTCAATTCACCCTTACTTATTACGTTAGATGAGTCACAGCTTCAAGTTGTTCCGCTCCGGGATGCAGCGCTTTTGCTGCTTCACGGTAGAGCGCGCTGCGCGCAAGCTCCACGGCGTCTGCCTTGCAAGCGGCTGGCCACTCGAGCGCCAACAGCGCGCACGCGCGTGTCGCGGCCGGAAACTCGCACGCCGTGCGCGGCCTGGTATACGGCCGGCCGCGTTGATCCGCCGCTCCGGCGCTGCATGGGAGAGCAGCACCGGCAGCTCTGCACGCTCCCGGTGCAGCGGCGCAGTGCGGCATGCGTCTGTCATACTGCGCCTGCAGCCCCGCCCTGTTCCCGGGGCACCGTGGGATGCGATCCCGCCGTAGCCGCATCGATGATCAAGATCTACTCCTGGAACGTGAACGGCATCCGTTCCGTGCTGAACAAGGGGCTGTTTCAGCCCTTCCTCAGGACTCACCGCCCCGACGTGCTGTGCCTGCAGGAGACCAAGGCCGAGCGCGGCCAGATCGAGGTGGACCTCGCCGACTATCGCGAGTATTGGAACTCCGCGATCAAGAAGGGTTATTCGGGCACCGCGATCTTCACCCGACACGAGCCGCTGTCGGTCGTCAACGGCTTTCCCGAGGAGTTTTCCCGCCGCTTCCGCTTCGCCGATGAGCTGCAGCGCGACAGCGCCGGCGAGGGCCGGGTGATGACGGCCGAATTCCCCCGCTTCTACGTGGTGACCGTGTATACCCCCAATGCCAAGGACGACCTGAGCCGCCTCGCGCTGCGCTTCGAGCACTGGGATCCGGCCTTCCTCGCCTACTGCCGGCAGCTCCAGTCCCTCAAGCCGGTGGTGTTCTGCGGCGATCTGAACGTCGCGCACACGGAACTGGATCTGGCGCATCCCAAGAGCAACCGGGGCAAGAAGGGCTTCACCGACCAGGAGCGCCGCGGCTTTCAGAACCTGCTGGACGCGGGCTTCATCGACACCTTCCGCATCTTCCAGCAGGGCAACGGTCACTACACCTGGTGGAGCCCGTTCGCGAACGCCCGCGCACGCAATGTCGGGTGGCGCATCGATTACGTGCTGGTGTCGCCACAGCTGCGCAGCGCCGTCAGGGCCGCCGAGATCCACGCCGAGGTCATGGGCAGCGATCACTGCCCCGTCAGCGTCACGCTGGAGCTGCCGGGCGCGCCGGAGCTGCCCGGCTCGAGCTGACGTGCCGCCGCGGCGCTGTCCACCGCGGAGGCGGCCGGCAGCCGGCTCGTCTCCCACCCGCCGCCGAGCGCCTGGATGAGCCCGACCGCGGCCAGGAGCTCGGAGACCCGATCGCCGAGGGCAGCCTGCTGATCCGTCAGCAGCGTCGTCTGCGCGGTCAGGACGTCCAGATAGGGGTCGACACCGGTCTGATAGCGTCCCAGGGCGATGTCGTAGTACTGCTGGGCCGCCCGCACGGCGAGGTCCTGGCGCGCGCTCTGCCCCGACAGTATGCGCAGCGACGCGATCTGGTCCTCGACCTGCTGCACGGCCGTGAGCACGGTCTGCCGATAGGCGGCCACGTCGGCCTGGTACATCGCGCGATACTGGGACAGCGTCGCGCGGCGCAGCCCACCTTCGAAGAGGGTCTCCGAGGCGCCAGCGCCCAGCGACCAGAACCAGGCGGGGGCCGATACGAGTCTGGAAAGCACCGTGGATTCGAAGCCGCTCGCCCCGGTCAGATCCAGTGTCGGATAGAACGCGCTGGTCTGAACGCCGATCAGTGCGTTGGCCTGTGCCATCGAGCGCTCGGCGGCGGCGACGTCCGGACGGCGCTGCAGCAGATCGGAAGGGACCCCGACCGGGATCGCGGGCACGGGGGTCGCCAGCCCCCTGACCGGCATGGAAAAGCTCGATGCGCTCCTGCCGATCAGCGTGGCAATGGCGTGCTCGTAGAGCGCGCGGTCGACCCCCACCCCCTCGGCTGCCGCCTCGGCATTGGCCAGGGCGACGCGCGCCTGCGCCACGTCCTCGCCGGTGTCCAATCCGCTCTGATAGCGTCCCTGTGTCAGCTGCAGTGTCTGCCGATCGGCGGCCACGGTGCGGTCGTACAGATCCTGCAGCGCGTCCTGCCCGCGCAGCTCGAAGTAGACCTCGGCCAGGTCCGCCTGCTCGCTGAGCCGCTCGTTCTGCAGATCCGCGGCGCTGACCTGTGCCGCGTAGCGGTACTCGCGCACCTCGTTGCGCACGCGGCCCCACAGATCGGGCTCCCAGGAGACATCCAGAGGCAGTGAGACGATGGAAAGGCTGGAGGCGCCCGCGCTGCTCGCGCTGCCCGGGGCGGCGCCACCCGCACCGCCGGCGCCCCCCGCGCCGCCGGCCGGCGCGGCCGCAAACGCGCTCGGCTGGCGCGAGCGCGAGTACGAGGGTGCGAGCGACAGCGTGGGCAATTCGCCCGCCACGGCCTCACGGACCTCGGCGCGCGCGGCCATGAAGTCCTGGAAGTACTCGGCGATGTTCTGATTGTCGATGTCCAGCTGCTGCTCGAGGACATCCAGCTCGGGTTCCCCGAACATCCGCCACCAGGCGCCCTTCAGCCGCTCGTCGGCCGGCTGCGCCGGGCGCCAGGTACCGGGCGTCGCGCCACGATAGGCCGCCGCCGAGGATTCCCGGTAGCCCGCCGCGAGCGGCACGGCGGGCCGCGCGTAGCGCGGACCGACCGTGCAGGCCGAAAGTCCGGTGATCAGTGTCGCGGCGACGACCGCAGCCGCGGCGCACACCACGGATCGCGCGATTCTCATGCGGGTGTGCCCCCCCGCAGTCGCAGGCGCAACGTATCCATCAAGAGGTAGATCACCGGGGTGGTGTACAGCGTGAGCACCTGACTGACGATCAGGCCGCCGATGATCGAGATGCCCAGCGGGCGGCGCAGCTCCGAGCCGATGCCGGTGCCCACCGCGAGCGGTACGGCTCCCAGCAGCGCCACCATGGTGGTCATCAGGATCGGCCGCAGCCGCAGCGTCGAGGCCTCCAGGATCGCGTCGCGGGGGCTCTTGCCCTCCCGGCGTTCGGCGTTCAGGGCGAAGTCGATCATCATGATCGCGTTCTTCTTGACGATTCCGATCAGCAGGATGATGCCGATGATGGACATGACGTCGAGGTTGGCGCCGGTGACCATCAGGGCAAGCACCGCCCCGACGCTGGCGGGCGGCAGCGTCGAGAGGATCGTGAGCGGATGCACGAGACTCTCATACAGAATACCCAACACGATATAGACCGCCAGGATGGCGGTCAGCACCAGGTAGGGCTCGCTCGACAGGGACTGCTGATAGGCCTGCAGCGTGCCGGCGAACTCCCCGCGCAGACCCGCCGGCAGATCCAGCTGGCGCTCGAGCGCCTCGAGGCGCGCCGTCGCCTCGCTCAGCGAGACTCCCGGGGCGAGATTGAACGAGAGGGTGACCGAGGGGAACAGGCCCGTATGGTTGATGACCAGCGGCGAGGTCGAGATTGCCGAGTGCAGCACGCTGTCCAGCGGCACCGCCCCGGCACCGGCGCCCCGCAGCACGTAGGCGGACTGCAGCCCCGCCGGCGACTGCCAGTACCGGGGGGCCGCCTCCAGCACCACGTAGTACTGATTGAGGTCCGTGAAGATGGTGGACACCTCGGCCTGCCCGAACGCGTCGTAGAGCGTGCTGTCCAGTACCTGCGGGGTGAGTCCCAGGCGTGCGGCGGTCGGCCGGTCGTAGGTCAGCAGCACCTGCAGGCCATCGTTCTGCTGATCGCTGCTGACGTCGATGAATCCCGGCGCGCGGCGCAGCGCATCCAGCAGCGCCGGTCCGTAGCGCTGCAGCTGCTGCGTCGTCTGCGCCTGCAGCGTGTATTGATACAACGCATTGCTCTGCCGGCCGCCGACGCGGATGTCCTGCGCGGGCTGCAGGAAGGTGTTGGCGCCCACCACGCGCGCCAGCCTGGGGCGCAGCCGCGCGATGATCTGCGTGGCGCTCAGCTTGCGTACGCTCAGCGGCTTGAGCGCGACGTACACGAAGCCGCCGTTGGTGGTGCCCTGCCCGCCGGTGAAACCCATGACGTTCTGCACGCCCGGATCGGACTGGATGATGCGCACCACCTGCTGCAGCGCCGTGCGCATCGAGGCGAACGAGGCGTCCTGCGGACCCTGCAGCCCGCCCGTGACCGCGCCGGTGTCCTGCAGCGGAAAGAAGCCCTTCGGAATGCGCACCAGCAGCAGCAGGTTGAGCGCGAGCGTGGCGGCGAACACCAGCATCACCGGCAGCCGGTGATCCAGCACCCAGTGCAGGCTGTGCCGATAGCCCGCGCGCAGCCGCTCGAAGGCACGCTCGCTCGCCAGGAAGGCGCGCCCGTGGCGGATGGCCTTCTCGGGCCTCAGCAGCCGTGAGCACATCACCGGCGTGGTGGTCAGCGAGATCAGCATCGACAGCACGATGGCGCTGGAGAGCGTGACGGCGAACTCGCGGAACAGCCGGCCGATGATGCCGCCCATCATCAGGATCGGGATGAACACGGCGATCAGCGAGATGCTGATGGACAGCACCGTGAAGCCGATCTCCCGGGCCCCGCGCGCCGCGGCCTGCATCGGGCTTGCGCCCGCCTCCACGTGCCGCGTGATGTTCTCCATCACCACGATGGCGTCGTCGGCGACGAAGCCGGCGGCGATCGCCAGCGCCATCAGCGACAGATTGTCGATCGAGTAACCCAGCAGGTACATGACGGCGCAGGTACCGATCAGCGACACCGGCACGGCCACACCGGGCACCAGCGTTCCCGGCACGCTGCGCAGGAACAGGAACACCGCGGCGATCACCAGCAGCACGGAGATCATCAGCGTGAGCTCGATGTCCGTGACCGACGCCCGGATGGTCAGCGAGCGATCCAGCACCATCACCAGATGATCGCCGCGCGGGATGACGGCCTGCAGCGCCGGAATCGCCGCCTTCACCGCATCCACCGTGGCGATGATGTTGGCTCCCGTCTGGCGGAACACCAGCATGTTGACCGCCGGCTTGCCGTTGAGGAACCCGGCCTGCAGCAGCGTCTGCTGCGAATCGGTCACGTCCGCCACGTCCCGCAGCCGGACCGCCGCGCCGTCGTGGTAGCCGACGATCAGCGGGCGGTAATCGACCGCCTTGGAGATCTGGTCGTTGGCGACGATGTCGGCCACCAGCCGCCCGACGCCGATCTGTCCCTTGGCGATATTGGCGTTCTGCGCGCTCACCGCCTGCTGCACCGCCGGCAGGCCGAGCCCGTAGCGCGCCAGCTGCTGCGGATCCAGATCGATGCGCACGGCCGGAGCCGAGGCGCCCACCACCAGCACCTCCCCGACGCCCGAGATCTGGGAGATGCGCTGCTCGATCACCGTGGAGGCCTCGTCGTACAGCTGCGGCACGTCATAGATGTCGGATTGCAGGCCGAGAATCATCACCGGTGCCTCGGCCGGATTGATCTCGCGGTAGGTGGGGTTGCTGGGCAGATTGGTGGGCAGATAGGCGCGCGCCGCATTGATGGCCGCTTCCACGTCGCGCGCCGCGGCGTTGATGTCGCGGCTGAGGGCGAACTGCAGCGTCACCGTGGTGGCGCCGAGGGTGCTGGAGGAGGTCATCTCCGTCAGACCGGAGATCTCGCCGAACTGCCGCTCCAGCGGCGTGGCCACCGAGGAGGCCATGATCTGCGGGCTCGCGCCCGGCAGCGACGCCGATACGTTGATCGTCGGGAAGTCCACGTTCGGCAGCGGCGAGACCGGCAGCACCTGGAAGGCGGCGACGCCGAGCAGGGCGAGCGCCGCGGTGAGCAGCGTGACCGCGATGGGCCGCCCGATGATCGCGCGCCAGGGGTTCATGCCGGGCCCGCGTCGGGCTCGAGCGGCTGATCGACACCGGGCCGGCGGCGCCCGAGCCGCAGCCACAGCGTGTCGAAGAACACGTAGATCACCGGCGTGGTGTACAGGGTGAGAATCTGGCTGATGATCAGCCCGCCGACGATCGCGACGCCGAGCGGGCGGCGCAGCTCCGACCCCATCCCCGAGCCGAGCGCCAGCGGCAGCCCGCTCAGCAGCGCCGCCAGGGTCGTCATGAGGATGGGCCGGAAGCGCAGCAGCGCCGCCTCGCGCATCGCCTCGGCCGCGCTCTTGCCTTCGCGCCGCTCGGCATCCAGGGCGAAGTCCACCATCATGATGCCGTTCTTCTGCACGATGCCGATCAGCAGGATGATGCCGATGACCGAGACGATGTCCAGATTCAGCCGGAACAGCAGCAGCGCCAGCAGAGCGCCCACCCCGGCCGACGGCAGCGTCGAGAGGATCGTGACCGGATGAATGAAGCTCTCATAGAGCACTCCGAGCACGATGTAGACGGTGACGATCGCGGCCAGCAGCAGCAGCCCCTCGTTCGACAGCGAGCCCTCGAAGGCCGCGGCCGCGCCCTGATAGTCGGCGATGACGCCCGGCGGCAGATGCGCCTGGGCGATCACCCGGTTCATGGCGCGCAGCGCCTGGCCGAGCGAGTCATGCCCCGCGAGGTTGAAGGACACGGTCACCGCCGGGAACTGACCCTGATGATCGATGGTCAGCGCCTCGCTCTGCACGCTCTCGTGGCTGATGGCGCTCAGCGGCACCGGGGTGGCCGGGGCCGTGCCCGTAGCGGCCGGGCTGGTGACGGAGGACTCGATGTACAGATGATCCAGTTGCCGGGGACTGCCCTGGAAGCGCGGCTGCGTTTCCAGGATCACGTGATACTGGTTCACGTCGGTGTACATCGTATTGATCTGGCGCTGTCCGAACGCGTCGTACAGCGTGTTGTCGATGGTCTGCGGGGTGATGCCGAAACGCGCGGCGGTGGAGCGATCGATGTCCAGCGCCACGGCCAGCCCGTCGTTCTCCTGGTCGGTGACGACGTCGGCCAGCTGCGGCAGCGCCTGCAGCCTGCCCACCAGCTGATCGGCCACCGTGGTGAGCTGCTGCTGATCGGGATCCTCCAGCGTGAACTGATATTGGGTGCGGGTGACGCGGTCGGACACGGTGATGTCCTGCACCGGTTGCATGTACAGGCGGATGCCGCGCACCTGCGCGAGACTCCGGCCGAGCCGCGCCATCACCACGGCGGCGGGCGGGCGCTGACCGATCGGCTTGAGGTCGATCTCGATGCGGCCGCTGTTGAGCGTGGTATTGGTGCCGTCGGGCCCGATGAACGAGGCGGTGTCGGCGACCGCGGGATCCGCCAGGATGCGCCTGACCAGCGCCTGCTGCTCGCGCGCCATCGACGCGAACGAGATGGCACCCGGCGCCTGCGAGATGCCCTGGATGATGCCGGTGTCCTGCACCGGGAAGAAGCCCTTGGGAATCAGCAGATACAGCACGCCGGTCAGCGCCAGCGTGGCCAGCGCCACCACCAGCGTCGCGGTCCCGTGCTGCAACACCACCTCCAGGGTGCGCCCGTAGAACCTGATGGCCGCCTGCAGGGCCCGCTCGGTGCTGCGATACCAGCGGCCGCGCGTCTGCGCCGCACGGTGGCGCAGCAGCCGCGCGCACATCATCGGCGTGAGCGTCAGCGACACCACCGCCGAGAGGGTGATGGTCACGGCCAGCGTGATCGCGAACTGGCGGAACAGCCGCCCGGCGACCGAGCCCATGAACAGCAGCGGAATCAGCACCGCGATCAGTGAGGCCGTGAGCGCCAGGATCGTGAAGCCGATCTGCTCGGCGCCTTCCAGCGCCGCCCTGAGCGGGGTCTCGCCCGCCTCGATGTAGCGCGTGATGTTCTCGATCATGACGATGGCATCGTCCATCACGAAGCCGGTCGAGATCGTCAGGGCCATCATCGTCAGATTGTTGAGACTGAAGCCCGCCAGATACATCACCCCGCAGGTGCCGATGAGCGACAGCGGGATGGCCACCGTCGGGATGATGGTGGCCGACGGGCTGCGCAGGAACAGATAGATCACCAGCACCACCAGCACGACGGCCAGCAGCAGCTCGAATTCCACGTCCCTGACCGAGGCGCGGATCGAGGTGGTCCGGTCGGTCAGCACGCGCACGTGCACGGCCTTCGGCAGCGAGGCGGTGAGCTGCGGCAGCAGCCGCTCGATGCCGTCGACCACCTCGATGGTGTTCGCCGAGGGCTGGCGCTGGATGTTCAGCAGCACCGCGGGGGTCTGATCGGCCCAGGCCGCCAGGTCGGTGTTCTCCACCCCATCGATGACGTTCGCAACGTCCTTCAGCATGACCGGAGCGCCATTGCGGTAGGCGATCACCACCGAGCCGTAGTCGCTGCTGGTCTGCAGCTGGTCGTTGGCGTTGATCGTGTAGGCCTTCGCCGCCCCGTTGAAGTCCCCCTTGGCCGCATTCAGGCTGTTGCCGACCAGGGCCTCGCGCAGATCCTCCAGATTGAGGCCGTAGGCCGCGAGCGCCGTGGGGTTCGCCTGGATGCGCACGGCGGGCTTGTGCCCGCCGGCGATGCTGACCAGTCCCACCCCCGGCAGCTGCGAGAGCTGCGGCACGAAGCGCGTGTCGGCCAGATCCTCGACCTGCGAGAGCGACATCTCGCTGGAGGTCAGGGCGAGGGTGAGCACGGGCGCATCGGCCGGATTGGACTTGCTGTACACCGGCGGGGTCGGCAGGTCCGCGGGCAGGAAGCTCTGCGCGGCATTGATCGCCGCCTGCACTTCCTGCTCGGCGACGTCGATGTCCAGCGAGAGCTGAAACTCCAGCACGATGACCGAAACACCGCTCGCGCTGGTGGAGGTCATCTGACCGAGTCCGGCGACCTCGCCGAACTGGCGCTCGAGCGGCGCGGTCACCGCCGAGGCGACCACGGCCGGGCTCGCGCCGGGATAGAACGTGAGCACCTGGATCGTCGGATAGCTGACCTCGGGGAGCGCGGCGACCGGCAGCTGCGTGAAGCCGACCACGCCGGCCAGGAACAGCGCCGCCATCAGCAGCGAGGTGGCGACCGGACGGATGATGAACGGTCGCGACGGGCTCATCGTGCTCAACGCGCCGGCGCGCGCGGGGCGCTCGATGCGGCGGGGGCCGACGATGCGGCCGGGGCGGACGATGCGGCCGGGGCGGACGATGCGGCGGGGGCGGACGATGCGGCGGGGGCCGACGCCGCGGCCGGGGCGCGGCTCGCCGGCTGACTCGTCGCGCTCGGCGCGGCGGGCTGAGCGGGGTAGGTCACGCGCGCGCCGTTCTCGATGCGCTCGAAGCCGCTGGTGACCACGGTCGCACCCGCGGGCAGCCCGCTCACCGCGCTGTCCTGATCGTCACTCGCCAGCACGTTGACCGCCTGCACCGCGACCGTGTCCCCGCTACCCACCCGATAGACGAAGGTCGAGGTGCCGTTGTACTGCACGGCCGCGGCGGGCACGAGAGTCACCTGCTGCAGCGTCTGCAGCAGCAGTCGCGCATTCACGAACTGATTTGGAAACAGCGCCAGGTTCCCGTTGGCGAAGCGGGCGCGGAATTTCACGGTGCCGGTGGTGGTGTCCACCTGGTTGTCGAGCGCCGTGAGCGTGCCGGCAGCCAGCAGGTGCTCATCGGAGCGATCGAACACGTCCACCGTCAATTGGCGTCCAGCGCGCAGCTGCGCCTGAACCTGCGGCAGCTCGTCCTCCGAGACCTCGAACACGACGGTGATCGGCTGCAGCTGCGTGATGAGCACCAGGGTCGCGCCGCTGCCGGCGAACACCGTGTTGCCCGGATCCACCAGACGCAGACCCACCAGGCCTGCGATCGGGGCGACGATGTGGCAGTAGGAGAGCTGCACGCGGTCATAGGCCACCGTGCCCTGATCGGCGGCGACGCTGCCCTCGTCCTGCACGACCAGCTGCCTCTGATCCTGCAGCTGCTGCCGGGAGATGCCGTTGCGGGCAAAGGCCGCCTGGTAGATTCCCAGGTCGCTGCGCGCCTGGGCGAGCAGTCCCGTGTCGTGCTGCAGAGTGCCCTCGGCCTGCATGAGCATGCTGCGGTAGGGCCGCGGATCGATGTCGATGAGAGGGTCGCCGCGCCGCACGAGCTGGCCTTGCCGATAGTGCACGGCGATGATCTGGCCGCTCACCTGCGGGTAGACCGTGACGGTATAGACGGGCGTCACCGTACCGAGCGCATCGATGTAGATGCTCATGTCGCCGGTGCGCGCCTGCGCGACCGAGACCGCCGCGGCTGCCGGCGGCGCGGGCTTGCCCGCCCCGCCGCAGCGCGTCAGCGTGAAGACCAGCAGCGCCGCAGCCAGCAGCGCGAGCGCCACGAGCCAGCGCCAACGCCGCTCGCGCCCGGGCGCATGGCTCGGCGCCTCGGGGGCTACCCCGCCATCGGGCGGCTCCGCGGCTTGCGCCGGGCCGTTGCTGGAATCTGCCTCGGGGGCCATGCGCCGCCTTTTTCGCACGCCGGTCGTTCTTGGGCGCGTAGCGTACGGCCCACGGGCTCCACGCGGCAATGCGCTCGCGGCCGACCTCGCGCCCGCGGCACTCGCGGCGCTCCCCGAGCTCGCGACAGCAGCGGTGCCGGCGGCGCGACCGGCGCCGCCGGCGTTCGCAGCATGCGCCCGCTAGACGGCGAGCAGCTTCGGATCGATCGGCAGCGAGCGGATGCGCTTGCCGGTGGCGGCAAACAGCGCATTCGCCAGCGCCGGCAGCGCCGGGGGCAGCGTCGGCTCCCCGAGCCCCGTCACCCCGTTGTCGGTGAGGCGGAAGTGCACCTCCACATCGGGCGCCTCGCGCATGCGGATCGGGCTGAACGTATTGAAGTTGGCGTTCACCACCGCGCCGTTCTCGATGGTGATCGCCTCATGCAGCGCCGCCCCCAGCCCGTCCAGGACCGCGCCCTGCGCCTGCTGATAGGCACCGGCCGGGTTGACGATCTGGCGTCCCACGTCCGCCGCCACCCATACCTTGTGGATGCGTGGGATGCCGTGCTCGTTCACGCTCGCCTTGACCACCTCGGCCACGTAGCCGAAGTGGCTGTAGCAGAACGCCAGCCCCATGCCGGTGCGCGGCGGCAGCTGCCGGCCCGCCCAGCCGGACTTCTCGGCCACCAGCTGCAGCACCCCGCGCACGCGCCCGGTGTCGAACCCCGGAATCTTCATGCCGAGGAACGGCGGCGGCGCCGCAAACACCTTCGGCGGCCCATACAGATCCAACCGGAACTCGAGCGGGTCGCGTCCGGCGGCGTGCGCCAGCTCGTCGATGAAGGACTCGAACGCAAACGCCATGCCGTTATAGACCGGATCACGCAGGTAGCCGGTCGGAATGCCGGAGCGGATGACCGACTGGCCGATCTGCAGGTTCGGCACGAAGCCCGCGGGAAACAGCTGCGGGTCCATGTCCGCGGCGAGCGAGGGCTTGCCATCGGGTCCGACGGTCACGAAGTGATCGCTGAACGCCACGAGCCTGCCCTGCGCGTCCAGGCCACCGCGGAAGTGATGGAAGCCCGCGGGCCGGTAGATGTCGTGCTGCAGGTCCTGGCGGCGATTCCACAGCAGCTTCACCGGCTTGCCGATGCGCTGCGAGATGGCCGCGGCCTCGACCATGTAATCGTTGTCGCCACGGCGGCCGAAGCCTCCGCCCACGCGGGTCATGTGCACCGTGATCCGGTGCGCATCGATGTGCAGCGTGTCGGCCACGAGCTTCCGGCCGCCACCCGGATCCTGGGTCGGGCTCCAGATCTCCATCGTGCCGTCGGGCCTGGCGTACGCCGTGCAGTTCATCGGCTCGAGCGGCACGTGCGCGAGGAACGGATAGGCGTAGGAGGCATCGAGGAGCTTGCTCGCGCCGTAGAACCCGCGGTTCACGTCCCCGTCGTGACGCAGGATCTGCTGCGGGGCCTGCCCTGCGAGCGCCGCCGCCTGGCGGGCGAACCCCGCGCTGCTCGTGGAGGAGGCCCAACTGTCGGCCCACTGCACCTGCAGCCGATCGAGCGCCTTGTTGGCCTGGTGCCAGCGGTCCGCGACGATCGCCACCCCGTCCACCAGCCCGTGCGTGAATACCGCCGCCGGATCGCCGTGGATGATGAAGGCATCGCGCACGCCGGGCAGCGCCTTGATCTCCTCGAGATTGGCGCTGAGCGCCCGGCTGCCGAACACCGGCGCCTTCTCGTACACCGCATAGAGCATGCCGGGCACGCTCTGGTCGATGCCGAACAGCGGCTCGCCCGCGAGCACTCGCGGCGCATCCACCTGCGGGGTGAAGCGCCCGATGATCTGATAATCCTTGGGATCCTTGAGCTTCACGCTCGCCAGATCCGGTGCCGGAAGCCGCGCCGCGCGCCGCGCCAGTGCGCCATAGCCAAGCGAGCGCGCGCTGGCGCGGTGATGCACCACTCCCGCCGCGGTCTCGCACTGCTGCACCGGTACACGCCAGGCGCGCGCCGCCGCCTGCACCAGCATCTGCCGCCCCGCGGCGCCCGCGCGCCGCAGCAGATCCCAGTTCATCGGGGTGGAGAAGCTGCCGCCCGAGAACTGCGCGCCGTACAGCGCCGGGTTCAGCGGCGCATACTCGGTGCGCACCTGCGACCAGGCGACGTCCAGCTCCTCGGCGATCATCATCGGCAGCGAGGTCTTCACACCCTGGCCCATCTCGGGGTTCTTGGCCATGATCGTCGTGATCCCATCCGGCGCAATGCGGATGTAGGCGCTCAGCGAGGTCTCGGCGCCCTCGGCAGCCCCGCCTTCCGCGAGCCCGGTGACCCGCTCGGCGCCCGCCTCGGCCAGCTGCGGCAGGCTCAGCGCCAGCGCCAGCCCCCCGCCGGCCGTCAGGCTCGCGCGCAGGAACGCTCGGCGCGAGACGGCCGCCGGCCCCGGCAGCTCTGGCCCCGGCGACTCACACCCCGGCAGCTCAGACACCAGCAGGCTCGCCGCATGATTGCTCTTCGTATAAGCCATGAACCCCTCCTTGAGGCTGCGGCGCCCCGGAGGGCGCCGCACCCTGGACACTCAACCCAGCAGCTCGACTGGATCGATCGGCAGCCGGCGTATGCGCTTGCCGGTCGCGGCGAACAGCGCATTGCACAGCGCCGGCGGCGCCGGCGGCAGCGCCGGCTCCCCCAGCCCGGTCGGCGGATGATCGGTGATCTTGAAGTGCACCTCGACCGGGGGTGCCTCGCGCATGCGCAGCAGCGGATCGGTATTGAAGTTGGCCTGCTCGACGCGGCCGCCGTCGAAGGTGATGCGCTCGTGCAGCGCCTGGCTCAAGCCATCGAGGACACCGCCCTGCACGACGTTGTACGCCCCGGCGGGATTGACGATCTGCCGGCCGACGTCGGCCGCGACCCACACCTTGTGGACACGCGGGATGCCGCGCTCGTTGACGCTCGCCTTGACCACCTCGGCGAAGTAACCAAAGTGGCTGTAGTAGAAGGCGAGCCCCATGCCGGTGCCCCGCGGCAGCTGCTGGCGGCCCCAGCCGGATTTTTCCGCGACGAGCTGCAGCACGCCGCGCACCCGCCCGGTGTCGAACGGCGGGGGTCGCATGCCGAAGCGCGCCGGCGGCGCCGGAAACACCCGCGGCGCCCCGTACAGGTCCAGCCGGAACTGCAGCGGATCGATGCCGCCGGCGTGGGCGATCTCATCCATGAAGGACTCGAAGACGAAGCCGAGGGCGTTGCTGCCCGGGGCGCGCATCGGGCCGGTGGGGGCACCGAGCTGAATGATCGACTGGCCGTACTCCAGATTCGGCACGAAGGCTCCGGGAACCGGTCCGGAGGGAAACTGGTCCGGCGCCATGTCGGCGCTGCCGGCAACTTTTTCCCCCTGGCCGAACGTCACGAAGTGATCGCGGAAGGCGATGAGCTTGCCGTGCGCATCCAGCGCCGCCTTGAAGTTGTGGAAGCCGCCCGGCCGGTAGATGTCGTGCTGGATATCCTGGCGGCGATTCCACAGCAGCTTGATCGGCCGGCCGGTCATCTTCGAGAGCATCGCCGCCTCGACCATGTAGTCGTTGCTCAGGCGGCGGCCGAAACCGCCCCCGCAACGGGTCATGTGCACGGTGATCCTCTTCGCGTCCAGTCCCAGCGTGGCCGCAACCAGCATGCGCCCGGAGGCCGGATTCTGTGTCGGCGCCCAGATCTGCGCGCTGCCATCCGGCCTGACGTCGGCGGTGCAGTTCATCGGTTCGAGCGGCACGTGCGCCAGGAACGGGTAGGAGTACGAGGCCTCCACGAGCTTGGCCGCGCCGTAGAAGCCCCGATCCACATCGCCGTCGCGGCGCAGGATCTTCTGGGGCGCCCCGGCCGCGAACGCGGCCGCCTGCTGCTCGAAGCTGCGGGTGCTCTGCGAGGCGTGCGGGCTGTCCGACCACTGCACCTGCAGCCGCTCCAGCGCCTTGTTGGCCTGGTGCCAGCGGTCCGCGACGATCGCCACCCCATCCACCAGCCCGAGCGACAGCGCCGCGCGCGGGTCATTGCCGTGCACGATGAAGGCGTCACGAACGCCCGGCAGCGCCTTGATCGCATCCAGATTGGCGCCGAGCACCCGAGCGCCGAACACCGGCGACTTCTCATACACCGCATAGAGCATGTTCGGCAGCGTCTGATCGATGCCGAACAGCGGCTCGCCCGCGAGCACGCGCGGCGCATCCACCTGCGGAGTGAAGCGCCCGATGATCTTGTAGTCCTTCGGATCCTTGAGCTTCACGCTCGCCAGATCCGGCGCCGGCAGCCGCGCCGCGCGGCTCGCGAGCGCCCCGTAGCTGAGCGTGCGGCCACTACGCACGTGCCGCACGACACCCTGATCGGTCGTGCAGTCCTCCGGCTTCACCCGCCACACGCGGGCCGCCGCGGTGAGCAGCATCTGCCTGCCCGCCGCACCCACACGCCGCAGCGGATCCCAGTTCATCGGCGTGGCCAGGCTGCCGCCGGCGAATTGCGCCCCGTAGAGCTGTGGATCGAGCAGCGCCTGCTCGGTGACGACATTCTTCCAGGCCACATCCAGCTCGTCGGCGATCATCATCGGCAGCGAGGTCTTCACGCCCTGGCCGATCTCGGGATTCTTGGCCATGATGGTGGTGGTGCCATCCGGCGCAATGCGGATGTAGGCGTTGAGCTCGGCCTCCGGCTCGCCCGCCGGCGCAGTCCCCTCGGGCCGCGCCTCGGCGATCCGCGGCAAGTTCAGCGTGAGCATCAGCCCGCCGCCTGCGGCCAGACTCGCGCGCAGGAACGCCCGGCGCGTCAGCTCTGCCGCCCCCTGTGCCAGCGCGCTCGGCTGCGCGGCAGCCCCGCCGTGCACGCCCGCTCCGGCCTGCCCGCCTCCAGCGCCCCCGTCCACCTCACACCTCCCGCGTGTCGGCGGTGGGCAGCCCCGCCGCCTGCTTGATCGCCGCACGGATGCGAATGTAGGTCGCACAGCGGCACAGATTGCCGCTCATCGC
>DATJSD010000076.1:0-10308 GCA_035504335.1 Steroidobacteraceae bacterium
CCCGCAAGCCGGTACGACTGTGATATTCCGCACGACAACAGCAGGTCGTGTCGAGTAGAGTTGAGTCGGATGGAATTCTTCCTGCATCTTTGGGACGAGCTCGACGATGTCGCCGGCGTCTGTCGCCACGCCGCGACGACCATTCTGACCGAAGCCGCGGCGCTGTCGACGCCACTCCTCGCCTGGAGCTCCGCGCTCGGCGTGTGGCTGCTCGCGCCGCAGCTGCGAGTCAATGCGGCGCTCCTAGCCGGCAGCGTTACTTTCTTCGATCTGTACCGCCGAGTGCTGCGCCTGCCCGGCTAAAAGCCGGCGCATCCGCGCTGAAAACCCACGCTTTTCTGCAGCGAGGCCGAAAGGCTCGCCGCAGGGACTGCTGCAGGGGCCGGAGGGGGCTTTCAGCCTATTGAAAAATGCGTGGATGCGCCCAAGATGTGCCCGCTCCGGCACCGATGAGACATAAAACCAGGAGCGGAGCGCCCAATATGTCGAGTCCCGAGAACGTCACGGCTGCAACGGCCGACCGCCAGACGCACGGGTTTCAGGCCGAGGTCCGCGAGCTGCTGAAGCTCATGATCCACTCCCTGTACAGCCACAGGGAAATCTTCCTGCGCGAGCTCATCTCGAACGCCTCGGATGCCAACGACCGGCTGCGCTTCGCGGCCATCGGTGAGCCGACGCTGCTCGCGAGCGAGCCGGAGCTCGAGATCCGAGTGGAAGCGGACCAGGCCGCCGGGACCCTGAGCGTCACCGACAATGGCATCGGCATGACGCGCGACGAGGCCGTGGCCGACCTCGGCACCATCGCCCGCTCGGGAACCGCGGAATTCTTCCGCGCGCTTTCCGGGGATCAGCAGCAGGACTCGCAGCTCATCGGTCAGTTCGGCGTCGGCTTCTACTCGGCGTTCATCGTCGCCGACCGCGTCGAGGTGCTGTCGCGCAAGGCCGGGCTTGCGGCCGAAAGCGGCGTACGCTGGGAATCGAGCGCCGACGGCGAGTTCACCGTGGAGACCGTGAGCCGCCCGCGACGTGGAACGACGGTGACGCTGCACTTGAAGCCCGAAGCGAGGGAGTTCACCGATCCCTTCCGGCTGCGTGCGCTGATCCGCCGCTATTCGGATCACATTGCCTTTCCCGTGCGCATGCGCAAGGAAGGCGAGGCGTCGCTCGAGTACGAAGCGGTCAATCAGGCGAAGGCGCTCTGGACCCGGCCGCGCACGGAAATCACCGATGAGGAATATCGCGAGTTCTACCAGCACCTCGCGCACGATTTCACCGATCCACTCGCCTGGAGCCACAACCGCGTCGAGGGCAAGCGCGAGTATACGAGCCTGCTCTACATCCCGGCGCGCGCGCCCTTCGATCTGTGGCAGCGCGAGGCCGCGCGCGGGCTGAAGCTGTACGTGCGGCGGGTGTTCATCATGGACGATGCGGAGCAGTTCCTGCCGCTGTATCTGCGCTTCGTCAAGGGGATAGTGGATTCCAGCGATCTGCCGCTGAACGTGTCGCGTGAGCTGCTGCAGCAGGACAGCGAGGTGGAGGCGATGCGCGGGGCGCTCGCGCGCCGCGCGCTCGAGCTGCTCGCCCGGCTCGCCAAGGACGAGCCGGACAGGTACCGCGAGTTCTGGCGCGAATTCGGGCGGGTGCTGAAGGAAGGGCTCGGAGAGGATCCCGGCAATCAGGAGCGGCTGCTGCCGCTGCTGCGTTTCGCCAGCACCGCCAACCCGGGCAATGAGGAGAGCGTGGGTCTGGCCGAGTACGTCGGGCGCATGCAGCCCGGTCAGCAGCGCATCTACTACCTCATCGCCGATAGCGTGGAGACGGCGCGCGCCAGCCCGCACCTGGAGCTGCTCAGGCAAAAGGGCGTCGAGGTGCTGCTGCTGGCCGATCGGGTCGACGAGTGGGTCATGGGCCAGATCAGCGAATTCGAGGGCAAGCGCTTCAAGGACGCGGCGCGCGGTGATCTGGAGCTGGCGGGCCTGGCCGTCGAGGCCGAGCGGGCCCGCGTCGACGCCGAGCGCCGCGAGAGCAAGGCGCTGCTCAAGCGCGTCAAGGACGCGCTGGGCGAGCGGGTGCTGGAGGTGCGCGTCAGCGAGCGGCTGCGCGACTCGCCGGCCTGCCTGGTGCGCGCCGAGGGCGAGCTCTCGGCGCAGATGCGGCGGGTGCTCGCGGCCGCCGGCCAGAGCGTGCCGGCGAGCGCCCCGGCGCTCGAGCTGAACGTGACGCACCCGCTGGTGCGCCACCTGGAAGGGCTCGCCGAGCAGCCCTTCCAGGAACTGGCGCTGCTGCTGTACGACGAGGCGAGCCTCGTGGAGGGTGGCCAGATCGCCAATCCGGCCGACTTCAGCCGCCGGCTGAACGGGCTCCTGGTACGGCTCGTGCAGACGCACGCCGTGGCGCACGATTGAGCGGCGCTGCGGGCTCGGGCGGCAGCGCGCGCTCGAGCGGCACCGTGCGCTTGAGCTAATTCGCGCTTCAGCTAATCTGTGGGCAGGTTTTCGAGCGGGGCAGAATGGCACCGATGAGCACCCAGCCTCCGAGCGATGCGGAGCTGCGCGAGCGGCTCGCGCCGCTGCAGTACCAGGTCACGCAGCAGAAGGGCACCGAGCCGCCGTTTACCGGCAGGTACACCTACAACAAGGAAAAAGGGCTCTACAGCTGCGTGTGCTGCGGCCAGGAGCTGTTCAGCTCCGCCACCAAGTACGACTCCGGCTCGGGCTGGCCGAGCTTCTGGCTGCCGCTGGCGGCCGATCGTGTGCGTACGCACGAGGACCGCTCCCTCGGCATGACGCGCATCGAGGTCAACTGCGCGCGCTGCGGTGCGCACCTGGGTCACGTGTTCCATGACGGACCGCAGCCCTCCGGCCTGCGCTACTGCATCAATTCGGCGGCGCTCGACTTCGAGCACGGCAAGCAGCCTTGAGGGTGCCCGCCGCAGGACCCGAGCCGTTGACCATCGACGGCCCCAGCGGCGCGCTGGAAGCGCTTCTGGAGGATCCGCGGACGGCGGCGCACGCCGTGCCACCGAGCGCCGAGCCGGCGGCGGGCGCCGAGGCCGGCACCGAGGCCGGCGCGGCAGGTGGCGCCAGCGCGCCGGCGACCGCGGAATTTGCGGTGGTGTGCCATCCGCATCCGCTGCACGGCGGAACACTGCAGAACAAAGTCGTCTACACGCTCGCGCGCGTGTTCGTCGAGCTGGGGCTGCCGACGCTGCGCTTCAACTATCGCGGCGTGGGCGCGAGCGCCGGTCGCTACGACCAGGGTGTCGGAGAGACCGACGACACCCTGGCGGTCATCGCCTACGCGCGGCGTCGCTGGCCCGGTGCCGTGGTGTCGCTGGCCGGATTCTCGTTCGGCGCGATGGTGGCGCTGCGGGCGGCGCCGCGCGCCGCGCCGGTGCGCCGCCTGGTGTGCGTGGCCCCGGCCGTCGGACGCATCAGCGGGCCCGCCCCCGTGCGGCCGGAGTGCCCCTGGCTGATCGTACAGGGCGATGCCGACGAGATCGTCGACCCGCGGCAGGTCGCCGCATTCGCGGCTGGCTTCTCACCCGCGCCGCAGCTGCGCTCGCTCGCGGGCGTGGACCACTTCTTTCACGGCCGGCTGCGCGAGCTGCACGACGCCGTGCTGGAGTTCTCGAGCGGGCAAGCCCGGTAGCGCACGCCCACGGGTCGCGCTAGCGGAACTCACCACCCGGCTCCGGCTGCCGGCGGAAAATGTCGAAAATCGCGCGCGCGTGGCGCGTTCAGTTCACGAAGGACTTGAGGTTCTTCAGCGGCAGTGCACGTACTTTCTTGCTCGCCGGCTTGGCCTTGAAGATCATCTTCTCGCCGGTGAACGGATTGACTCCTTCGCGTGCCTTGGTGGCGGGGCGCTTCACCACCTTGAGCTTCAACAGACCGGGCAGGGTGAACAGTCCATTACCGCGCAGGCTCTTCTTGATGACGCCGTTGAGCGATTCGAAGACTTCGCTGACCTGCTTGCGCGACAGTTCCGTGTCCTTGGATACCTGGGCCAGAATCTCCGACTTTGTCGGAGCCCCACCTTTCTTTGCCATTGCCGAATCTCCTGTCCTGCGGTGTGAGCGAGACGCTTGTCTTATTCGTTCGTAACCGACAAAAACGCTACGAGACGGCGCGCAACATAACACACCGCCGCGCCAACGCAAATGATTTTTGGCGCCATCTTGCGCGAAAATGCCTGCTTTTATAGGCTCTGGCGCAGTGCACGGTGTCGGCGAGGTGCACCATCCCGCGCGCACCGCTTTGAGTTCAGGGCAGCAATATGAGCAGCGCCTGGATGATGATCACCGCCCACAGCGGGGAGAAGTCCAGACCCGCCAGCGGCGGGATCAGGCGTCGAAACGGCCGCAGCAGCGGCTCGCACAGGGAGGTGAGCAGTCCCTGGATGGGTGAATAGCCCTGCGCGATCATCGACAGCACCGCGTAGAGGATGATCGCGTAAAAGTACGTCCACAGAGCGATGCGCGCGATCTGGATGGCGGCCAGCCGCAGCCACGGCAGCGCCGGCGGCAGACCGAAGCCCTGCAGCAGCGAGGGAATCGACACCAGCAGCAGCCCCATGATGATGACCGCGACGCACGAGGCGGTATCCAGCCGGCCGATCGCCGGCAGCAGCCGCCGCAGCGGCACGATGATCGGATTGGTCAGCTGTACGAGCGCCCGGGCCAGGGGATTGCGGAAGTCGGCGCGTGACCATTGCAGCAGCAGCCGCAGCAGGAACGCGACCAGACACAGTTCGAGCAGGGCCTGGATGATGTAGATCAGTGCAGCCATGGGGTGCGGCGCCAGGGGAGGTGTCGGAAGGGTGTCGGAACAGGCGTCGGAGGGACGTCGGAGAAGAGATGTCGGGGGCCGGCGGGGCTCAGAGTCTGTGACCCGGGCCGTAGACCGAGGCCGGTGTGGCCTCGCGGGTGCCCGAGGGAGCCGAGCCATGGCCCGCATCCTCCGGCGCGGCCGCCGCCGGCATCCCGGTACCGGCGGCCAGCTGTGCGGCGCGCGCCGCGGCGGCCTGCAGCGCCCGCGCAATCAGCGCATCGAATCCGCCCTCCTCCAGCACCTGCAGGGCGGCCGCGGTCGTGCCGCCTCGGGAGGTCACCGCGCGCCGCTCCTGCGCGAGACTCGCGGCGCCGGGCCCTGCGGCCGCGACCTGGTGCGCCAGCACGCCCGCCCCGTAGAGTGTCTCGGCGGCCAGCAGCTCCGCGGTGTCGGCCGGCAGGCCCAGTGCCTGCGCAGCGCGCGCCAGCCGTTCGGCGAGCAGGAAGAAGTAGGCCGGACCGCTGCCGGACAGGGCAGTGACCACGTCCAGCTCATCTTCGGTGCGCAGCCAGACCGCGCGCCCCGCCGCCCTGCCGATCAGCTCGGCGAGTGCCCGCGCCCGCGGCGGGGTCTGCGGCGGGACATACAGGCCGGTGATCCCGGCGCCCAGCAGCGCGGGGCGGTTGGGCATCGCCCGCACGATCGGCGTCCCCGGAGGGCTGGCGCGCGCCAGCTGCGCAATCGTCAGCCCCGCGGCGATCGATAGCAGCACCGGCGGCTGCGCCGCGGCGCCCGCGCCGGCCGACGGCGCGGCGCTGCCGCTCGCGTACAGGGCCTGCAGGGCGCAGGTGGCATCCTGGGGCTTGACTGCCAGCACCACCAGCGTCGCCCCGGCGAGCGCGTGCCTGTTGTCCGGGCTCACCTCCACGCCGAGCTCGCCCGCCAGCGCCTCGCGCGCCTCGGCGCGCGGCTCGCCCACACGGATCTGGGCCGGTGCGATGCGCTCGCGCAGCAGCCCGCCGATCAGCGCGCGTGCCATGTGCCCGCCGCCGAGAAACGCGATCCGTTCGGTGCCCTGCGCCTGCATCGACCGCATTCTATCCAACGCCCGCGGCCGGTGGGGATGGCCCCTGATCCCCGCGGGCCGCCCCGCCGCCGCCATCCCCGCCGCCCGTGTCCGGGTCGCGCCCGGGGCGCGCACCGAACAGCGCCGTGCCCACGCGCAGCAGCGTCGCGCCCTCGAGCACCGCCTCGCGAAAGTCCGCGCTCATGCCCATCGACAGCGTGTCGAGCCGGCCGCGCCCCGCATCGATGTCCACCAGCAGCTCGCGCAGCGCGCGGAAATGCGCCCGATTCGAGCGCTCGCTCTGGCCGGCGGGCAGGATGCACATCAGACCGCGCAGCGCCAGCCGCGGCAGGCGTGCGACCGCGCCGGCCAGCCCGGGCAGCTCCGCGGGAGCGACCCCGGCCTTGCTCGCCTCGGCGGCGATGTTCACGTGGAGGCAGACGTTGAGTGGCGCGGCGGCGGCCGGGCGCTGCGCCGAGAGCCGCTCGGCGATCTGCAGGCGATCCAGGCCGTGCACCCAGTCGAACTGCTCGGCGATCGGTCGGGTCTTGTTGGCCTGAATCCGGCCGATGAAGTGCCAGCACAGCGCCAGCTCGGCGAGCGCGCGCCGCTTGGGCAGCGCCTCCTGCACGTAGCTCTCGCCGAAGTGCGTGAGCCCGAGCGCGGCCGCCGCGCGCACCCGATCGGCGCCCTGCCCCTTGCTGACCGCCACGAGCGTGACGGATTGCTCAGTCCGGCCGCCCTGCGCGGCCGCGGCCGCGATGGCGGCGCGCAGCTGCTGCAGGCGGCGCGCCAGGCCCGCATCGGCTGCTGAAATCTGCGGAGCGATTAACATATTGATCAAAACGGCGTCCGTCATACTGCCCGAGCTTCGCTGCGGCCCCACGCGGCACGAGGAGTCGGATGGCTGTCGATATCGCGCAACTGCTCGCGTTCGCCGTCAAGAATAACGCTTCCGATCTGCACCTGTCGGCGGGAGTGCCGCCGATGATCCGCGTCGACGGGGACATGAAGCGCATCAACATGCCGGCACTGACCCACAAGGAAGTGCACGGCATGGTGTATGACATCATGAACGACAAGCAGCGCAAGGCGTACGAGGAGTTCTTCGAGACGGACTTCTCGTTCGAGATCCCGAAACTCGCGCGCTTCCGCGTCAACGCGTTCAACCAGAACCGCGGCGCCGGCGCGGTGTTCCGCAACATCCCCTCGAACATCCTCAGCCTCGACGACCTCGCATCACCCAAGATCTTCCGCGACCTGTGCATGCTGCCCCGCGGCCTGGTGCTGGTGACCGGGCCGACCGGCTCCGGCAAGTCGACCACGCTCGCGGGGATGATCGATTACTGCAACGACAACCGGCCCGATCACATCATCACGATCGAGGACCCCATCGAATTCGTGCACGAGTGCAAACGCTGCCTGATCAATCAGCGCGAGATCAAGCGTGACACGCTCGGGTTCAGCGAGGCGCTGCGCTCGGCATTGCGCGAGGATCCGGACATCATCCTGGTGGGCGAGATGCGCGACCTGGAGACCATCCGCCTGGCGTTGACGGCGGCGGAGACCGGTCACCTGGTGTTCGGCACGCTGCATACCAGCTCGGCCGCCAAGACCATCGACCGCGTGGTCGACGTGTTCCCGGGAGAGGAAAAGGACATGGTGCGCTCGATGCTGTCCGAGTCGTTGCGCGCGGTCATCTCCCAGACGCTGCTGAAGCGCATCGGCGGCGGCCGTATCGCCGCGCACGAGATCATGATCGGCACCCCCGCGATCCGCAATCTGATCCGCGAGGGCAAGATCGCGCAGATGTATTCGGCGATTCAGACCGGCCAGTCGGCCGGCATGCAGACGCTCGACCAGTGTCTGGCCGAGCTGCTCAGCCGCGGCGCCGTGAGCAAGGAAGAGGCGCGCTACAAGGCGCAGAACAAGGATGCGATGTAGCGGCCGCTGACGCGGATAACTGCGGACGAATACCCTGAAGACAACGGATCCGGGAGAACGGCGGCGGCGACGCAACGGCAGCGACGCAGCGGGAAGCAGGCATGGATCGTGATCAAGCCATCAAGCTCATGCAGGAGCTGCTCAAGCGCGTGGTCGAGCGTCAGGCGTCGGACCTGTTCATCACCGCGGGCTTCCCTCCGGCGATCAAGGTCGACGGGGAGGTGCGCCCGCAGATGGAACGCGCGCTGAGCGCCGAGCAGTCGGCGCTGCTGGTGCGCGCGATCATGAACGACCGCCAGACGCGCGAGTTCGACGCCACCAAGGAATGCAATTTCGCGATCGCCCCGCCGGGCATCGGCCGCTTCCGCGTCAGCGCCTTCGTGCAGCAGAGCCACGTGGGCTGCGTGATCCGGCTCATCAACGCCAAGATCCCCACCTTCGAGGAGCTCGAGCTGCCGCCGATCCTCAAGGAGGTGGTGCTCTCCAAGCGCGGCTTCGTCATCGTCGTGGGCGGTACCGGCTCGGGCAAGTCCACCACGCTCGCCTCGATGATCGGCTACCGCAACGACAAGACGCGCGGCCACATCGTCACGATCGAGGACCCGGTCGAGTTCGTGCACCAGCACCGCGGCTGCGTGATCACGCACCGCGAGGTGGGCGGGGACACCGAATCCTGGCACATGGCGCTGCGCAACACGCTGCGCCAGGCCCCGGACGTGATCCTGATCGGCGAGATCCGCGATCGCGAGACCATGGAGTACGGCATCCAGTTCGCCGAGACCGGGCACCTGGTGCTCGCGACGCTGCACGCCAACAGCTCCAATCAGGCGCTCGACCGCATCATCAATTTCTTTCCCGAGGAGCGGCGCGAGCAGCTGCTGATGGATCTGTCGCTGAACATCCGCGCACTGATCTCGCAGCGGCTCATCCCGCGCGAATCCGGTCACGGACGCATCGCCGCCATGGAGATCATGCTGAATTCGCCGCTCATCCAGGATCTGATCTTTCGCGGCGACGTCGCCAAGATCAAGGAGATCATGGCGCGCTCCAACCGCATCGGCATGAAGACCTTCGACCAGGCGCTGTTCGAGCTGTACGAGCAGGGCTATATCTCCTACGAGGATGCGATGCGCAACTCGGACTCGAAGAACGAGCTGCGGCTGCGCATCAAGCTGGACAGCAAGCGCGAGAACAAGCCGGTCGAGGCCGACGGCGACCTCACCATCGTCGAGGAAGTACAGGGAAAGAATTTCTGACGCCATGGGTGCTGCCGATGCAATCGATCTGAGCGGCGATCCGCAGGCCACGCTCAACACCCGACCGCTGTTTCAGCTGATGGTGGAGCGCCACGCCTCGGACCTGTTCTTCACCTCCAATGCGCCGATCAAGATCAAGATCGAGGGGCAGATCTACCCCATCAACAAGCAGATTCTGACGCCACAGGCGGTGCGCTCGATCTGCGTGGGGATGATGACGCCCGAGCAGCTCGAGCAGTTCCAGCGCGACCTGGAGATCGACTTTGCGGTCGGCGAGGCCGGCATGGGACGCTTCCGCATCAACATCTTCTACCAGCGCGGCTTTCCGGCGATGGTGCTGCGCTACATCAGCGCCGACCTGCCGCGCATCGAGACCCTCGGGCTGCCGGATACCATCGCCGAGCTGGCGATGCTGAAGCGCGGGCTGATCCTGGTGGTGGGCGCGACCGGCTCGGGCAAGTCCACCACGCTCGCCTCGATGATCAATCACCGCAACGAGAACGCCTCGGACCACATCGTCACGATCGAGGATCCGATCGAATTCCTGCACGCCAACAAGCGCTCGCTGATCAACCAGCGCGAGGTCGGACTGGATACGCGCAGCTACGCGGCGGCGCTGCGCGGCGTGGTGCGCGCGGCCCCCGACGTGATTCTGATCGGTGAGATCCGCGACCGCGAGAGCATGCAGGCGGCCATCGACCTGGCCGGCACCGGGCACCTGGTGCTCTCCACGCTGCATGCCAACAACTGCGCCGAGAGCCTCGATCGCATCATCAACATGTTCCCGCTGGATCAGTTCAAGCAGGTGACGCTCGATCTGTCGCAGTACCTGCGCGCGATCCTGGCGCAGCGGCTGGTCATGGGCGTAGACAGCAAGCGCGTCGCCGCGGTCGAGGTGATGATGAACACCCCGCACATCACCGAGCTGGTCAAGCGCGGCGACGTGATGAGCATCAAGGAGTCGATCATGCAGAGCGCGGACCAGGACGTGCGCAGCTTCGACAGCAGCCTGCACGCGCTGTTCAAGAAGGGGCGCATCACCCTCGAGGAGGCGCTCACCTACGCCGACTCGCGCACCAATCTCGAGGCGAAGATCAACTTCGGCTGAGCGCCGCCCGCTCGTCGCCTCCGCACCGGCGCAGATGCGCTGCAAGGGGTACAGGCCTTTCCGGCGTAGCGCTACCCGTGCCGGAGCGGGCGAGCGGGCGGCGCTCAGCCGAAGTTGATCTTCGCCTCGAGATTGGTGCGCGAGTCGGCGTAGGTGAGCGCC
>DATJSD010000077.1:0-34705 GCA_035504335.1 Steroidobacteraceae bacterium
CCGGCATTGCCGCTCACCGTCACCACGGCGCCCGTGTAGGTGCCGACGGGCACCGAGACGTTGCCGAGCAGCTCGCCGATCTGGTCGAGCTGTTCGAGGTTGACATAAGGAGCCGGGGACGGGGCGGTGTACACGGTCACGCCCGCACCGCCGCCCTGCGGCGTGAGTGCGATGCTCAGGATGCGCACGCCTACCGTCGCCCAGTCGTCCGAGGATGCGTCACTGACGACCAGCGGGACCGTGCCGAACTGCTGCGTGGTCGAGGTGCTGCTGCCATTCGAGCCCGAGCCGCCGCAGGCGGCCAGAGCGCCGCACAGCGCGATGCAGCCCAGGTATCCGAGATGCGGTGTTGCGAGTTTCATTACGGTAACTTCCCTAACTGCTGATCCGGGTTTGCGTAAGAGACCCTTTGCGGCGGGGGCCCGACTGCCGCGTATGTACAGCGCACTAGAGCGCGCTGGCGGCGCGGCCGTTGACGTCCAGTGGATGGATTCATCCGTCAATCGCGCCGTGACGGCGATTGGCGACAGTGCCGGCGCGCGACGAGTGTGGCGCGCGCGCCGAGGCTCAGTAGCTGTGATCCGGCCCTGGGAACGAGCCGTCCTTCACGGCGCGCAGGTAGGCGGTGAACGCACCGCGGATTCCATCACTGCTCTCCGCCAGGAAATTTTTTACAAACTTCGGCACCTTGATCCCGGGCGGAGTGATGCCGAGCAGATCGTGCATGACCATGATCTGCGCATCCACCTGCTTGCCCGCCCCGATGCCGATCACCGGGATATGCAGGCGCCGCGTGATGCGCTCGGCCAGCTGCTGGGGGATGGCCTCGAGCAGCAGCAGGCTGGCGCCCACCTCCTCGAGGTACACCGCCTCATCGAGAATCGTCTGTGCCTGCTGCGGATCGCGACCCTGCACGCGAAACCCACCGAAGCGGTTGATCGACTGCGGGGTCAGTCCCATGTGTGCACACACCGGGATGCCGCGCTCCACGAGCAGGCGGGTGGACTCGCCGATCCATCGGCCGCCCTCGAGCTTGACCACATGCGCTCCGGCGCGCATCAATTGCGCCGCATTTTCCAGCGTCAGGCCCTCCGAGTAGTAGCTCATGAAGGGCATGTCGCCCATGATGAGCGCGCCGACGTTGCCGCGTTTCACCGCGTCGAGATGATAGAGGATGTCCTGCATCGTCACGGGCAGGGTCGAGTCGTGGCCCTGGATGACCATGCCCAGGGTGTCGCCCACCAGGATCACCTCGATCCCGACGCTGCTCGCGATCTGCGCAAAGGTCGCGTCATAGGCCGTCACACAGGCGAAGCGCTCGCCGCGGGCCTTCAGCGCGCCGAGCGTGTTGAGGGTTATCTTCGCCTTCGAATGGGCATCGGACATGCGCTGCTCCTCGCGTCGTCTGCGGGCTGGCGGTGCGCAGCTTACCTGCGCGCGCCACGCGGCGCCAAATAGCCGTCGGCGCGCACCGATGTGAATCGCGTCACACGCCGTCGCGGCCGACAAATTCAATGAGCAGAGCGACTTAGAGGCTGCGCGGGGAGCCTGGCATGGGCGTTGCTCCGCTGCGCTCATCATCGGCCACGCAGCAGTTCGCCTTGCACGTGATCCATCCGCGTGCGCGCCTCGCCGCGCGCACGTCATTGCGGCCGCGCAGCCCCGGTGCCGCGCACACGCGAGCCGGCGCGCTGCTCGGCGCGCTGCTGTCGCTCGCGCCGGCCGCGCGGGTGATCGCCGCGCCGGCCAGCGCGAGCTCGGCTGCCGCCGTGTTCGCCGCCCCGGCTCAGGCGGCTCTGCCCGGCCCGGCCGGCGGGGCGCTGCGCGTTGCCGTGGCGCTCGCGCTGGTGGTCGGGGCGATCTTCGCGGCGGGTTGGTTCTCACGGCGCATGCACGCTACCCGCGGCACGCGCCATCCCGGGCTCGAGGTGCTGGCGCAGCTGCCGCTCGGTCCGCGTGAGCGCGCGGTGCTGATCCGCGTGGGCGTGCAGCAGCTGCTGGTGGGGGTCGCCGGCGGCTGCATCCGCACGCTGCACGTGTGCGAGCCGGGCGCACCCGCCGCGAGTGCCGCCGCCGACGCCGCCGACGCCGCCGACGGCACCGACGCCGCCGCCAGCGCCGACAGCGCCGACAGAGCCGACAGGGCCGGCAGTGCCGGCAGCGCCGCGGGCGCGCCGCGCCCGAGCTTCAGGGCGCTGCTGCTGAAGAGTCTCGGCAAATGAACACGACGAGGCGTATCGGCATGGCGCTGTCCGTGCTGCTGCTGTTGCTGCCGCTCGCGGCATCGGCGGCGACGCCGGGAATTCCCGCCCTGGCGGTGCAATCGAGCGGCGGCGGCCAGACCTACACGCTCACCATCGAGCTGCTGGCGCTGATGACGGCGATCACGCTGCTGCCGGCGCTGCTGCTGATGATGACGGCCTTCACGCGCATCGTGATCGTGCTGTCGATCCTGCGCCAGGCGCTGGGCGCGGGTCAGTCCCCGCCGAATCAGGTGCTGATCGGCCTGGCGCTGTTCCTGACGCTGTTCGTGATGTCGCCGGTGCTCAACAAGATCCGCACCGACGCGGTCACCCCGTACATGGCCGGCACCATCGACACCAGCACCGCGCTGCAGCGCGGGGTCGCGCCGCTGAAGACCTTCATGCTGTCGCAGACGCGCGAGAGCGACGTGGCCGAGTTCGTGCGCATCTCCGGCGGCAAGGGTTTCGCCTCCCCGCAGGACGTGCCGCTGTCGACACTCGTGCCGGCGTTCGTCACCAGCGAGCTGAAGACCGCGTTCCAGATCGGTTTCATGCTGTACATCCCGTTCGTGATCATCGATCTGGTGGTCGCCAGCGTGCTGATGTCCATGGGCATGATGATGCTCTCGCCGGTGCTGATCTCCCTGCCGTTCAAGCTGATGCTGTTCGTGCTGGTGGACGGCTGGTCGCTGGTCATGGGCTCGCTGGCCGCGAGCTTCTATCACTGAGGAGGCGGGTCAATTGAGGCACGCCGCGCCGGCGCCGCCGGATCAGGCATCCGGGGCAGCGGCGATCCACACCCGATGCGGAGGCAGAAGATGACACCCGAAATCGTGATGACCCTGGGCCAGCGCGCCCTGGAGATGGCGCTGATTCTGTCCGCGCCGCTGCTGCTCACCGCGCTGCTGATCGGGCTGCTGGTGGGGGTCTTCCAGGCGGCGACGCAGATCAACGAGATGACGCTGTCCTTCATCCCCAAGCTGCTCGGCATGGCCGCCGCGCTCGTGATCGCCGGTCCCTGGATGCTCAAGGTGCTGGTCGGCTACACGCGGCTGCTGATCCAGAGCATTCCCTCGATGATCGGCTAGCGCGGCCGGCGCCATGGCCGTACCGGTCGTCACCTACGCTCAGCTCGAGGGCTGGATCGGCGCGGCCTTCTGGCCGTTCGTGCGCATCGGCGCCTGTCTCATGGTCGCGCCGCTGTTCGGCGCGAGCTACGTGCCGCCCCGCATCCGTATCGTGCTCGCGCTGGCGCTCACGGTGCTGGTGCTGCCGGTGATTCCGCGACCGGTGGGCCTGACGCTGCTGTCGGCCGACGGCGTCATCACCACGGCGCAGCAGATCGTGGTGGGCGTGGCGATGGGCTTCGTCGTGCAGCTGATGTTCGATGCGCTGACCCTCGGCGGGCAGATGCTCGCCAACGGCATGGGTCTGGGATTCGCCTTCAACATCGATCCGCTGCGCGGGGTGCAGACCCCGGCGCTCGGCCAGTTCTACGTGCTGCTCGGCTCGCTGACCTTCCTCGGGCTCGACGGGCACATCGCGCTCATTCAGACGCTGGTGGACAGCTTCCGCGGCCTGCCGGTCGGCCCCACCGGCCTGTCGGCGCAGGCGCTGCACTCGGTGGCGGACTGGGGCAGCCAGCTGTTTCTCGGTGCGATGCGGGTGGCGCTCGCGGGCATGACGGCGCTGGTGGTCATCAACCTCGGCTTCGGGGTGATCAGCCGCGCTGCGCCGGCGATGAATCTGTTCGGCGTCGGCTTTCCGATCACGCTGGTGTTCGGCATGGTCGTGGTGCTGCTGGGCCTGCCGACGCTGCAGAGCGCGCTGGTCGACATGCTGACCGCGGCGTTTCGTTTCGCGCGCGCCCTGGTCGGCCTGCCCTGAGCCGGGGACGATCGCATGGCGGAGGCCGACGAGCGCGACGAGCGCGAACGCACCGAAAGTCCCTCGCAAAAGCGCCTCGACGATGCGCGCAAGGCCGGGCGCGTACCGCGCTCGCGGGATCTGGGAGCGGCGCTCGTGGTGCTGACCGGCGGGGTCGCGCTGCGCGGGCTGGGCGCCGAGGTCGCACGGCGGCTCGCGGCCATCATGCACGACGGGCTGACGCTCGATCACGCCGAGCTCGCCGACGCCACGGACATGCTGTCGCGGCTCGAGCACGGCGCGATCCAGGGCATGCTCGCCGCGGCGCCGCTGCTGGGGCTGCTGCTGGCGGCCGCCGTGCTCGCGCCGCTGTCGATCGGCGGCTGGACCTTCAGCGCCAGCGCGCTGGTGCCGGACTTCAGCCGGCTGAATGCCGTCGCGGGCCTGGGCCGCGTGTTCTCGCTGCGCGGCTTCATCGAGCTGGGCAAGGCCCTGGCGCGTTTCGTGGTGGTCGCGGTGGTGGCGGTGGCCGTGCTCGCCAGGCAGTTTCACAGCTTCCGCGCCCTCGCCACCGAGCCGGTGCAGCTGGGCGTCGGGCACGCCATGAGCCTGATCGGCACGGCGTTCATCGCGCTCGGCGGAGCGCTCGCGGCCATCGCCGTCGTGGACGTGCCGCTGGCGATCTGGCAGTACCACAGGTCGCTGCGCATGACGCGCCAGGAGCTGCGCGACGAGCACAAGGAGACGGAGGGCTCGCCCGAGACACGCTCGCGCGTGCGGCGCCTGCAGCAGCAGCTGGCGCGCAAGCGCATGATGAGCCGCGTGCCCAAGGCGGACGTGGTGGTGACCAATCCGACCCACTACGCGGTGGCGCTGAGCTATGACGAGCGGCGGCACCGCGCCCCGGTGGTACTCGCCAAGGGCGTGGAGCTGATCGCGCTGACCATCCGCCGGATCGCCGAGGAGCACGGTGTGCCGATCGTGGAGGCGCCGCCGCTGGCGCGCGCGCTGCACGCCAACTGCGAGCTGGACGACGAGATCCCGACGCGCCTGTACGCCGCGGTGGCGCGCGTGCTCACCTACGTCTACCAGCTGCGCGCCGCGCGGCGCTTTGCCGCGCCACGTCCGGCCCCGCTGCACATCGACCTGCCCGACGAGTAGCGCGCGCAGCAGCGCACCGAGCGACCGGCTGCGGCGCACGCCGCCGGCGGGCCGGCGGCCTTCCGTGACGCACGTCGCAGTGCCGCTCGCAGCGGCGGCGCCAGCCGCGCGCTGGCGCGTGTGTCGGCAATTTGTCGCGGGCCCGCGGCACGGGAATTGCTCCCTTCCGGCGAATGGCAGAACTGGCACTCAATACGCCGGCCGCGACGGCGGGGCCGGCGGCCCCGGCCGCGGGCGCGGCGGGCATGCTGCGCCTGCTGCTGACGCGTGGCCTGGGCGCGCCGCTGGTACTGCTGGCGGTGCTGTCGATGGTGGTGCTGCCGCTGCCGCCGATCGCCCTCGACGTGCTGTTCACGTTCAACATCGCCCTGTCGCTGCTGGTGGTGATGGCCGTGGTCAACGTCGCGCGGCCGCTGGACTTCGGCATCTTTCCCACCGTGCTGCTGCTGGCGACGCTGCTGCGGCTGGCGCTGAACGTGGCCTCCACGCGCGTGGTGCTGCTGCACGGGCACGAGGGCACGGGGGCCGCCGGACACGTCATCCAGGCGTTCGGCGAGTTCGTGGTCGGCGGCAACTACGCGGTCGGCATCGTGGTGTTCGCGATCCTCACGATCATCAACTTCGTGGTGGTCACCAAGGGCGCCGGACGCATCTCCGAGGTGAGCGCGCGCTTCACTCTGGACGCCATGCCCGGCAAGCAGATGGCCATCGACTCGGACCTGAACGCCGGATTGATCAGTCAGGACGAGGCGCGCCTGCGCCGCAGCGAAGTGCGCGCCGAGGCGGACTTCTACGGCGCGATGGACGGCGCGAGCAAGTTCGTGCGCGGCGATGCCACCGCGGGCATCCTGATCCTGCTCATCAACATCATCGGTGGCCTGGCGATCGGCACGCTCAGCCACGGGCTCGCCTTCAGCGACGCGGCGCGCCTGTACACGCTGCTGACCATCGGCGATGGGCTGGTGGCGCAGATTCCCGCGCTGCTGCTGTCCACCGCGGTGGCGATCATCGTGACGCGTATGTCACGCCCGCAGGATCTGGGCGGGGAGCTGCGCCGGCAGCTGCTGACGCAGCCGCGCGGTCTGGCGGTGGCCGGCGCACTGCTGGGGATCATGGGACTGATTCCCGGGATGCCGAACCTCGCGTTCCTGCTGTTCGCCGCCCTGTGCGGCGGTGGCGCCTGGCTGCTGCGCCGGCGCGCCGCGGGAGCGGCGGCGGCGGCGCGCACGCCGGCGGCGCCGAGCGCCGCGCCGGTGCCCGCCGAGCAGCGCGAGCTGTCCTGGGACGATGTCAAGCCGGTGGACCTGATCGGCGTGGAAGTCGGCTTCCGTCTGGTGCCGCTGGTGGACAAGGCGCAGGGCGGGGAGCTGCTGGCGCGCATCCGCGGCGTGCGGCGCAAGCTCTCGCAGGAGCTCGGCTTCCTGGTGCCGTCCGTGCACATCCGCGACAACCTCGAGCTGGCGCCGACCGCCTATCGCATCAGCCTCGCAGGCGTCGCGATCGCCGACGGGGTGGTGCATCCGGACCGCGAGCTGGCGCTCAATCCCGGCCGCGTGTTCGGCAAGCCGCCGGGCATCGAGACGCGCGACCCGGCCTTCGGCATGGAGGCGATCTGGATCGAGCCCGCCAAGCGCGAGCATGCCCAGACACTCGGTTACACGGTGGTCGATGCGAGCACCGTGATCGCCACCCACCTGAGCACCGTCATCCAGACGCACGCCCACGAGCTGCTCGGGCACGAGGAGGTGCAGCAGCTGCTCAACGCGCTCGCCAAGAGCGCACCGCGCCTCGTCGAGGACCTGGTCCCCAAGGCGCTGCCGCTGGGAGTCATCGTTCGGGTGCTGCAGGGCCTGCTGGCCGAGCGCGTGCCGATCCGCAATCTGCGCACCATCATCGAGACGCTGGCCGAGCAGGCGCCGCGCACCCAGGATCCGCAGCTGCTGCAGACCCAGGTGCGCATCGCGCTCGGCAGACAGATCGTCCAGGACATCGCCGGCAACAGCGCCGAGCTGCCGGTGATGGCGCTCGACCCGGAGCTCGAGCAGCTGCTGTCCGCGTCGCTCACGCAGGCCGCGTCCAACGCGGCGCTCGAGCCGGGTCTGGCCGAGCGTCTGCAGACCCGGCTGGCCGAGTCCGCGGCGCGCCAGGAAACGGCCGGGGAGCCGGCGGTCCTGATGGTGGCGCCGTCACTGCGTGCTTCGCTGGCGCGCTTCGCGCGCGCCAGCGTACCGGCGCTGCACGTGCTCGCCTGGAACGAGGTTCCCGACAACCGCCGCGTGCGCCTGATCGCGACCATCGGCCGCTAGTGCCCGTCACCCGAGCATCACGCCCGACGACCCGAGCTGAAGCCATCATGAAGATGAAAGCATCATGAAGATGAAGCGATACGTCTCGGCCGACATGCGCAGCGCGCTGCGGGCCGTTCGCGAGGAGCAGGGACCCGATGCGGTGATCCTGAGCACCCGCTCGGGTCCCGCGGGCGTGGAGGTGTGCGCCGCCGTGGACCTGGAGCTCGCCGCGGCGCAGGGCACCCTCGCCGAAACCGCCGCCCTCAAGCAGCTCGAGCGCGAGGCGCTCGCGCAGCTCGAGCTCGTCGAGGTGGAGGTGGAGCACGCAAGCCCCGGCCAGGACGAGAGCAGCACCGAGCAAGCCGGGGCGCACGCCGCGGCACTGCTCGCCGCCTATGGGGCGGGGGCGGACGCCCCCGCCGCGCCCGCGGTCGCCGAGGCCGCCGCGAGCGGCGCCCTGTGGGTCGGCGAGGAGCTGCGCTCGCTGCGCGCACTGCTCGAGCAGCAGCTCGCCGCGCTCGCCTGGAACGATTTCACGCGCCGCGAGCCGCTCAAGGCGCGGGCGCTGACCGATCTGGCGAGGCTCGGTCTCACGCGCTCGCTGGCGCTGCAGATCGTCGAGCAGCTGCCCACCGGCCTCACCGACGAGCAGCTGCAGCGCATGCCCTACGCGCTGCTGGCGCGACGCCTGGAGACCTGTGCGCCGCCGGGCGAGCGCGCCGGCGCGATCGCGCTGATCGGTCCGCCCGGCTCGGGCAAGACCACGACGCTGGCGAAGATCGCGGCGCGCTACGTGCTCGAGCAGGACGCGGCGAATCTGCTGATCCTCTCCACCGACGATGAGCGGCTCGGCTCGCACGAGCAGCTCGCCTGCCTCGGCCGGCTGCTGGGGGTGCGCGTGGAGAGCGTGATCGGCGATGAGGCGCTCGCGGCGCGCATCGCGGCGCTGCCCGGCCGCTGCATCCTGATCGATACTCCGGGCGTGGCCGCTCGAGATGCCGCCGCCGCGGCGCGCTACCGCGCGCTGCGCGAGCGTTGCGGCGAGCTCACGACGCTGCTGGTGCTGCCGGCGAGCGCGCAGGGCGGGGTCATCGAGGACACGGTGACGCACTTCGGCCCGCCGCTGGCCGATGGCTGCGCGCTCACGCGCATCGACGAGGCGGTCAGCCTCGGGGGGGTGCTGTCGGCACTGGCGCGCTGCCGGCTGCCCGTCGCGTACGTCTGCGAGGGGCCACGCATTCCGGAAGACCTCAGGCCCGCCCGGGCTCATCAGCTGGTGGCGCGCGCCGTCGAGCTGGCGCGCGGCGCCGCCCAGGAGCGCGCCGACGATGATCTGCTCGCGCGCCGCTACGGCAGGAACGTGCATGCCGCAGCCTGAACTGCGCGCCCGCGCGCTCGTGCAGTCTCCCGTGCAGGTGATCGCCGTCACCGGCGGCAAGGGCGGCACCGGCAAGACCTCGGTGGCGGTCAACCTGGCGACCAGTCTCGCGCAGGCCGGCCGCAGCACGCTGCTGCTCGATGGCGACCTCGGGCTCGCCAATGTCGATGTGCTGCTCGGACTGACGCCGCGCTGCACGCTCGAGCACGTGATCCGCGGCGAGCGGCGGCTCGAGGAGGTCATCGTCCAGACCGCCACCGGCGTGCGCGTGGTGCCCGGCGCCTCGGGCGTCACGCGCCTCGCCACGCTCGGCAGCGCCGAACAGGCCGGCCTGATCCAGGCTTTCGCGGCGCTGCCGGGCGCCCTGGAGGTGCTGATCATCGACACGGCGGCCGGCATCTCCGAGACGGTGCTGCGCTTCTGTCAGTCGGCGCAGCGGGTCCTGGTGGTGCTGCGCGACGAGCCCACCTCCCTCACCGATACCTACGCGCTGATCAAGGTGCTCAGCCGCCAGCACGGCGTGCGCCAGTTCCACGTGCTCACCAACATGACGCGCGGCGCCGGGCAGGGCGAGGGCGTGTTCCGCCGCCTGCAGCGCGTGACCGACCGCTATCTGGAGGTCGTGCTGGATTTCGTCGGCGAGGTGCCCGAGGACAGCGCGCTGCCGAAATCGATCCAGGCGCAGCGCGCCGTCGTCGAGCTGTTTCCCGAAAGCCCCGCGGCGCGCGCCTTCAGGCGCCTCGCGCAGACCACCAGTCGGTGGCCGTTTCCGGCCGGGCCGAGCGGGCGATTGGAATTCTTTTTCGAGCGACTGCTGCAGCGGCCGGCGCCGCTGCTGAAGGTACTGGAATGAATCAGGGAGTGCGCGCCTATGCCGGAGCCCAGCCGGCGGCGGATCTGGAGTCGCTGGTGCGCAAGCACGCGGATCTGGTCAAGCGCATCGCCTATCATCTGGCCGGGCGCCTGCCCCCACAAGTGGAGATCGCCGACCTGCTGCAGGCGGGCATGATGGGGCTGCTCGAGGCGGCACGGCACTTCAGCAGCGGGCGCGGCGCGAGCTTCGAGACCTATGCCGGCATCCGCATCCGCGGCGCGATGCTCGATGCGCTGCGCAAGCTCGACTGGGCGCCGCGCTCGGTGCACCGCAAGGCGCGCGCCGCGGCGCTGGCGCTGCGCGAGGTGGAGAACCGCCTGGGCGCGGAAGCCAGCGAGTCGGACGTGGCCGCGAAGCTGGGCGTATCGCTCGCCGAGTACCAGCAGATCCTCAGCGACGCGCTCGGCTGTCAGCTGCTGCGGCTCAACAACTCCGAGGATGGCGAGGACTCGCAGCTCGATCGGCTGCCGGACGGCTCGCCCGACCCGGAGGGCCTCGCGCTGGAGGAATCGCGCCGCCGGGCACTGGCGGCCGCGGTGCTCGAGCTGCCCGAGCGTGAACGGCTGGTGCTGTCGCTCTACTACGAGCAGGAGCTGAACCTGAAGGAGATCGGGGCGGTGCTGAAGGTCACCGAATCGCGTGTCTGCCAGCTGCACGGCCAGGCGCTGCTGCGGCTCAAGGCGCTGCTGGCCGACTGGTACCACTAGAGGCGTCGGGGAGCTCGTGGACGTTCTGAGCATCGTCGGCCTGCTGCTCGCCGCGCTCGCCATCGGTCTGGGCGCGATTCTCAAGGGCGCGGGCATTCACGCGCTGATCTCCTCGGCCGCGTTCATGATCGTCATCGTGGGCACGGTGGCGGCGATCTGCGTGCAGACGCCGCTGGAGGTGATGCGCCGCGCGCTCGCGATGCTGCCGTGGGTGTTTCGCCCGCCGCCGTGCGAGCCCGCACTGCTGGTGCGCAAGATGGTCGAATGGAGCAACATCTCGCGCCGCCAGGGATTGCTGGGTCTGGAGCGGCTGATCGCCGTGGAGCCGGATGTGTTCCTGCGCAAGGGGCTGCAGCTGGTGGTCGATGGCAGCGATCCGGAGACCATCCGCAACACCCTCGAGCTGGACCTGCATGCGCGCGAGGCCGCCGACACGCGCGCGGCACGCGTGTTCGAGGGCATGGGCGTGTACTCCCCGACGCTCGGCATCATCGGCGCGGTGCTCGGACTGATGGCGGTGATGCAGAACCTGAACGATCCCTCCAAGCTCGGTCACGGCATCGCCGCGGCCTTCACCGCGACCGTGTACGGCATCGGCATCGCCAACCTGTTCTTTCTGCCGGTCGCCAACAAGCTCAAGGTCGCGGTCGCGGCCCACACGCACCTGAACGAAATGCAGATCGAGGGGCTGATCGCCCTGGCGCAGGGCGAGAATCCGCGCATCATCGAGAGCCGGCTGCTCGGCTTCCTGCACTGAGGACCCGGAGGCAAGCGGCATGGCGCGACGCCGGCGGCACGAGCAGGAAGAGCACCACGAGGCCTGGGCGATCCCGTACGGCGATCTGGTCACGCTGCTGCTGGCGTTCTTCGTCGTGATGTATTCCATGTCCTCGATCAACGAGGGCAAGTATCGCGTGCTGTCCGACTCGCTCAGCGAGGCGTTCCGCGGGGTACCGCGCTCTGCCCAGCCGATCAACATGGGCACGACGCCGCTGCAGCCGATCGAGGAGCTGCTGCCGCAGGCGCAGGTGCGGCGCATGATCGCCGCGGGGCTGCCCGCGCAGCAGCTGCTCACGCTGCCGCCCGACAGCGCCACCGCCGTGATCATCGCCGGCACGTCGGCAGCGGCCGGCGCCGCGCCTGCGCCCGCGCCGGGGCAGGCTCCGCGGTCGGCGCCGGGCCGATCCGGGGAGCTGCCGCCGCTGGCGGCCGCCAGCCACGCTGCGGCCGCCGGCGCGGTGGCCGAGGAGGCGCCCGGGGAGGCGGCCAGCGAGGCGGCGTCCCAGCGCGAGCTCACGCGGGTGGCCGGCGACGTCAGCGCAGCGCTGGGCCCACTGATCGCCACCGGGCAGGTGCACGTGCGCCGCTACAGCGACTGGGTCGCGGTCGACATCAGCACCGACATCCTGTTCCCCAGCGGCATCGCGCGCCTGTCGAGCTCCGCCGTGCGGGCGCTGCAGCGTCTGGCGGCGGTGCTGGCGCCCTGGCCCAACGCGATCCGCGTCGAGGGCCACACCGACGATCGGCCGATCAGCACGCGCGAGTTTCCTTCCAACTGGGAGCTGTCGGCGGCACGCGCCGCCAGCGTCGTGCACCTGTTCATGGACCGCGGCATCGCGCCGGCGCGCCTCGCGGTCGTGGGCTTCGGCCAGTACCGGCCGATCGCGTCCAACCGTACGGCCGCGGGCCGTAACGCCAACCGCCGCGTCTCGGTCGTGATCCTGGGAAGCGATGCGGCTCCGGAGGCGGGGTTGTAGCCCGACGGCGTTGCGCCCGCGCCGGCATTGAACGCGCGCCGGCGCGCGCTATAGTCGGCGCATGGGCAGCGGATGCGCGTGGCTCGCGGCGGGGCTCGGAGCACGCCGGCCGAGGTCGGTCAGCGGCGTCGTCGTGTGCTGCGCGGCGTGCGCGCTGCTGCTCGTTCTCTCCACGCTCGCGCGCGCCTGGGCGCAGAGCCCGTTTCGCGATTATCCGCCGTTCGAGGGTGCCGAGTCGGCCGCGCCGATTCCGCCCGACTACAAGGTGCCCGAGGAATTCGTGTTCGGGCGCCTGATGTACCCCTCCAATGGAATATTCGGCGGGTTGCGCGACTGGAAGCAGGGCGATTCGGAGTGGACCATCGACTACCCGCTCGGCGATCGCAACTTCCTGCGCATCCTGCGGCGCCTGACCACCATTCACGCGCGCTCGGTGGAGCAGCCGGTCGACCCGGACGACGGCGATGACATCTACAACTGGCCGTTCATCTACATCGACACGCCGGGAGCGATGAACCTGACCGACGCGCAGATCGCGAAGCTGCGCGAGTACCTGCTGCGCGGCGGTTTTCTGCTGTGCGACAGCTTCTTCGGCACGCCGGAATGGGGGCCGTTCGCGGTGACGCTGCATCGCCTGTTCCCCAACAGGCAGCCCGTGGAGCTGTCCAACGACAACCCCATCTTTCACACCGTCTACGATCTCACGCAGCGCTACCAGGTACGCAACGAGCGCTCGATGCGCGGCCGCGGCGTGGGCTATCGGTGGGACGGCGCGGTGCCCCACTGGCTCGGTGTGCTCGACGACCAGGGCCGCATCATGATCATGATCATGTACAACAACGACATGGGCGACGCGTGGCAGTACGCGGACGATCCCGCTTATCCACAGAAGGACGTGGACCTGGCGATCCGCCTGGGCATCAACATCGTGGTGTACGACATGACGCATTGAGCCGCGCCGGCGGAGCGCGGAGCGCGGAGCGCGCGGGCGGCGGCGCTACCTATGGACGATGGGGATGCCGCCCGAGGCCGGGGTGTGACGCCGGCGCCGTCGCCCCTGGCACGCTTTCTGCTCCGGTCCGGTGACGGGGTGCGGATGCGGGCCGCGCGTCAGGAAATTGACGTTCGCGGCGGCACAGCGCCCACCGACAGGAGCGACGACCGATGCATGGCCATATGTCCGACGAGTTCACGCGGCTCTGGTCCCAGCTGCCGCATCTGCATGTGAGCCTGCAGGGCATCCTCCCGCATCTGCACGATATGGCCGTGGCGGCGCTGGCGGCGGCGATCGTTTTGCTCGGCACCGCGATCCTGTTGGAGCTGCGCTCGGTGTTGCGGCTGCGGCACGCCGTGGACCGCAACCTGGCGCGCATCTTCGAGCAGCTGGACCTGCTGCGCTTCGAGAGCCAGCAGCTGCTCGAGCAGCACCAGTCTGCGAGCCTCGCGCCGATGCAGGCGGCGGCGCCCGCGACTGCTGCCATCGCGCGCAGCCCCGTTGCGCCTTCCCGAGCCGCGACGGCTCCGGCCTCGGCCACACCCCCGAGCTCAGCCGCGCAGCCCCGGTTGCCGTCGGCGCGGATCGATGCGCCGGGCGCCGGCGCGCCCCTGCGGGAGCTCGGGCAACGGCACGCCCTGTCCAGCGGAGAAGCACGCCTGCTGTCCTCGCTGGCCGCGGCGCGCGCCCGGCGCGGCGCCGCGGCGGGCTGACGGCGCGCTCGAGCGCGTCAGGCCATGCGCCGGCGCGGTGTGCCGGTCACGGCGTCCGGCGCGAGCAGGCTCCATTCGGTGAGGCCGATGTAGCCGTCGGCCGCGGCGATCACCATGGCAAGATGGTTCGCATACACGACGGTGCCGGGCACGAGGCGATGCGCCTCGCTCCAGCCGACCGCCCGGCGCACGAACACCCGCAGGCCGCGCAGCTGCGCGATGCACTCGATCGGGCCGAAGGCGCGCAGGCGCCGCAGGATCGATTCCACGCTGTCGGTGAACTGCAGCGTGCGATCCGCCTCGCTCCACATCGGATAGTAGCTGCCGTCGCCCTGCGGGGTGGCGCCGTCCCAGAGCTCACGGAACCGGCCGGCGACCTCGCCCGCGAGCCGCGCGCTCGCCAGCTGAATCTTCAGGTCCAGGCTGTCGTGATCCTCGTCGGCGGACAGTGGAAACTCGAGCGTGCGCAGCACCTCGCCGCGATCGAACTGCGGCTCGAGCTTGTGACAGGAAACTCCCCAGCGCGTCGCGCGCTCCAGGATCGCCGCCGGCGCCGGATAGGGGCCGCGACCGTGCGGCAACGGCGAGGGATGAAAGTTCACGGCGTAGCCCAGATGCGCACGCCACTCGTCGATGCGCCAGCGGTAGCTCGCCACGATCAGCGCGTCGCAGCCGAGCCTGGACAGCTCGGCCAGATCGGCTGGCGAGAGGCGCGAGATCTGCACCGCGACGTTCAGCCGCTGCGCGTACTCGAGCACCGCGGCGTGGTGATGCAGGCGATGATCGACCTCGCTGGTGAACACCTTGACGGGCGTCCAGCCGTGCTCGACGAAGGCCTGGAACACCGGCAGGTAGCGATCCGTCACCGTGATGGCAAAACGCACGGCGCCGATCATGCCATCGGGGCCGGGCGCTGCATACCGACGCGGACGCACGGCGACAGCGGTGAAGCGGCGGTAACCCCTGGACGAGGCGGATACCGTCAGGGGAATTCATCAGACCAATTCCCCTGACGGTATCCGCCTCGTCCAGGGGCAGGGTCACTCCGGCGCGCCGCTCAATCCTCCATCAGGAAGCTGCGCAGCTGCTCGCTGCGGCTCGGGTGACGCAGCTTCCTCAGTGCCTTGGCCTCGATCTGGCGGATGCGCTCGCGCGTGACGTCGAACTGCTTGCCGACCTCCTCGAGCGTGTGGTCGGTGTTCATGTCGATGCCGAAGCGCATGCGCAGCACCTTGGCCTCGCGCGGCGTGAGCTGCGCCAGCACCGAGTGCGTGGTCTCGCGCAGCGACTCCATGGTCGCCTGGTCGATCGGGGAAGTGACCGACTGGTCCTCGATGAAGTCCCCGAGATGCGAGTCCTCGTCATCGCCGATGGGCGTCTCCATCGAGATCGGCTCCTTGGCGATCTTCAGCACCTTGCGCACCTTGTCCTCGGGCATCTCCATGCGCACCGCCAGCTCCTCGGGGGTGGGCTCGCGACCCATCTCCTGCAGCATCTGCCGCGAGATGCGATTGAGCTTGTTGATCGTCTCGATCATGTGCACCGGGATGCGGATGGTGCGCGCCTGATCGGCGATCGAGCGGGTGATCGCCTGACGTATCCACCAGGTGGCGTAGGTCGAGAACTTGTAGCCGCGGCGATATTCGAACTTGTCCACCGCCTTCATCAGGCCGATGTTGCCCTCCTGGATGAGGTCCAGGAACTGCAGGCCGCGGTTGGTGTACTTCTTGGCGATGGAGATCACCAGGCGCAGGTTCGCCTCGACCATCTCCTTCTTGGCGCGGCGCGCCTTGGCTTCGCCGATCGACACCTCGCGGTTGATCTCCTTGATGTCGTTGATCGACAGGTAGCGCAGCTCCTCGATCTGCTGCAGCTTCTTCTGCCGGCGCTCGATCTCCTCCTTCAGGCGCGCGAGCACCGCGGAGTACTTCTTGCCGGCCCGCATGTGCTTGGCGAGCCAGCGTGCGCTGGTCTCATTCTTGGGGAAGGTCGCGATGAAGTCCTTGCGCGGCATGCCGGCGTCGCGCACCGCCATCACCATGATCTCCTTTTCGATCTGGCGGATGTCGTTGACGTGCGCGCGCAGCTGATCGGTGAGCGCGTCGAACATGCGCGGGGAGAGCTTCAGCTCCATGAATTCCGCGCCGAGGCGCTTGCGCAGCTTCTGCGTCTTGGCATCGTCCGCGCCGTGCTTGGCGATCGCCGCGAGCGCGTGCTGCTGCAGCCTGTGCAGCGAAGCCATGCGGCGTGCGACCTCCTCGGGATCCGGGCCGGTGTCGATCGCCTCCTCCTCCGACTCGTCACCCTCCTCGGCGTCCTCGTCCTTGTCCTCCGCGTCCGCCTCGATCTCGATGGGTCGCGTGGGATTCTGCGGCTGCGCGATCACGTCCGGCGCGTTCGGGTCGATGAATCCGACCACCATGTCGATGAGGCGCGCCTGTCCGGCGCGCACCAGCTCGTAGGTCTTGAGCAGATGCTCGTAGGTGGCCGGGTACTTCGCCAGCGCTCCGCGCACCGCATCCAGGCCCTCCTCGATGCGCTTGGCGATGCGGATCTCGCCCTCGCGCGTCAGCAGCTCCACGGTGCCCATCTCGCGCATGTACATGCGCACGGGATCGGTGGTGCGGCCGAGCTCGGCGTCGAGCGCCGCGAGCGCGGCGGCCGCCTCCTCGATGGCCTCGTCGTCGGCGGGCGAGGTCGGCTCGCTCGCCAGCAGCGACTCGTTGTCCGGTGCCTTCTCGTACACCGGAATGCCCATATCGTTGATGGTGTTGACGATCCCCTCGATCTGCTCGGGGTCGACGATCTCGGCGGGCAGGTGATCATTCACCTGCGCGTAGGTCAGATAGCCCTGCTCCTTGCCGCGGGCGATCAGCAGCTTCAGCTGCGACTGGCGATCCTCGGGGAGCATGCTGCGGCGCGACTCCACCGCCGCGGCGTAGCCCGGAGCACCCGTCCCGGCGGCGGTGCCGGCGTGGCCCGCTGCCCCATGCGCAGCCCCATGCGCGCCGGCGGTCGCTCGCAGCGTGCTCGGGGCTGGTCGACGGTTGCCGACTTTCTCGTTCAGGGCGCCGCGGCGTGCCGTGCTCAGATCGTGTGCCGATCGGGCAGGTGCGGGTGCGCCGGAGTGCGTGCCACCGTGCGGCTGGGCATGGCCGGTACCGTGCCCACGGGCCGGCGAGGCCGCTTTCTTGTGCGGCTCGGCGGACTTGGCGGCTGCCACGCTGCGCCGAGGGGGTGCGGCGGGCTTGCGGTGTGCGCTCGCAGGGGCGGGCCTGTGGGCGCTCGGAGCGGACTTGAGCGGCTTGCGTGTCATGGCGTATTGGAGGCTTCCAGGATGCGTTAGGGGCCCGGGATACGAGTCCGGATCGTCAAAACGGTTGCACGGACCTGAACGGCGAGGCGGCAGCCTCGCCGGCAGGCACGCGGCGCTCGGTCAGGAGGCTCGGGGGGCTGATCATGGAAAAGTCGATGATTTTACCCACAATTGTTCTACCCGTGCCAGTTTTCAAGTGCCTTTGCCTTAACGGCCGACAACGGCCCAACTTGAACTTAACTTAACTTCGGCGGCGCCGACAGGGGAAGAGAGGCTGCGCCTGCGCCTTGGTCACGGGTGAGCGACTGAAGTTCCAGCTTCTCCGCCGCATCCAGGACGGTCAGGCGCGCCTTCTCGATCAGTGTCTCCAGGCGCCGCTCATGCTCGCGCTCGAGCAACCGTCCGACCGCCTCGGAGAGCTCGCGGGCGGCCGCGGCGGCGTCCGGCACCAGCGGCGCGGCGGTGGTCAGCTCGCACAGCCGGCGGTATTCGTGCCGCTCGCGCCAGCGCTCGAGGATCTGCGCCAGGCTGGCGGCGGGTCGCTCCCGCTGCTGCGCCAGCAGCTCGGCCAGCACGGCGACGCCCGGCTGCTGCAGATGCGCGAGCCGCGCGCACCGTTCCGGGTCCACCGCCGCGGCCGCGCCGGGGAAATGCAGCAGCAGAGTAATCGCCTGAGTGACCAGGCCACCGCGCCCGGAGGCGCGGCGCGCCCTCTGGCCGGCCGGCTCCCGGGGTGAGTCAGACCCGCCGGGCGGTGCACCCGGGCCCGCCGCGGCCAGCCACTGCCGCAGGCGCTCGGCCGGCAGCGCAAGCTGCGCGGCCACGCGCTCGAGCAGCAGCTCACGGTACACGCCGGGAGCGATACGCTCGAGCAGCGGGCGCGCCAGCGCGATGAAGCGCGCCTTGCCGTCGGCATGCGCCAGATCGGTCTCGGCGGCCAGGTGTGCGACGAGGTATTCGGACAGCGGCATCGCCGCGGCCACGCGCGTCTCGAAGGACTCCCCGCCCTCGCGACCCACCAGCGAGTCCGGGTCCTCGCCCTCGGGCAGGAACAGAAAACGGATCTCGCGGCCGGCGCGCACCTCGGGCAGCACCACCTGCAGCGCACGCCAGGCCGCCGCCCGGCCGGCACGATCGCCGTCGAAGGCGAATACGAGCTCGCTGACCAGGCGGAAAGCGCGGCGCACGTGCTCCGCAGTGGTCGCGGTGCCGAGCGTCGCGACGGCATAGGGCAGCCCGTGCTGGTGCAGGCGCACGGTGTCCATGTACCCCTCGACCACCAGCAGCTTCCTGAGGGAATGACGCGCCAGGCGAGATTCGTAAAGACCGTAGAGCTCCTGGCCCTTGTGGAACACGGCGGTCTCCGGCGAGTTCAGGTATTTCGGCTCTCCACTGCCGAGCACGCGGCCGCCGAAACCGATGACGCGCCCGCGACTGTCACGGATCGGGAACATCAGCCGGTCGCGAAAGCGGTCGTAGTAGCGCGCGGCCGAGTCGGCCGCGATGTGCCCGGCGGCCGCGCCCTCTGCGCCGGGGCCATGCCCGGCGGCCGCATCGCGCTCGATGATCAGACCCGCGGCGGCGAGCTCGCGCAGGGCGCGGGCATCACTGCCATAGCGTCGCAGCAGGTCGTTCCAGCTGTCCATCGCGTAGCCGATGTGGAAGCGCTCCATGCTCGCTGCCGTAAGGCCACGCTGCTCGGCGTATGCGCGTACCCGCTCGCTGCGCGCGAGGTTGGCGTGAAAATAATCCGCCACGCGTGCCAGCAGCTCGTAGAGCGCGCGGCTTCGCTCGGCATCGGCGCCCGCCGTGGCGCCGGCCGCGGCCCCAGCCCCGGCTCCGGCTCCGGCCGCGGCGCGGCCGGCTTCGTGCGGCACCGGCAGCCCGAGCCGTCCGGCGAGCTCCTCGACCGCCTCGGGAAAGGACAGCCGGTCGTACTCCATCAGGAAGCCGAGCGCGGTGCCGTGCGCACCGCAGCCGAAGCAGTGATAGAACTGCTTGTCCGGGCTGACGCAAAACGACGGCGTCTTCTCGTCGTGGAACGGGCAGCAGGCCTTGTACTCGTGGCCGGCCTTCTTCAGCGGCACGCGAGCGCCGATCAGCTCGACGATGTCGGCGCGTGCGACCAGCTCGTCGATGAAGGACTGCGGAATGCGGCCGGCCATGGCCGTAGTCTAGGACAGCCGCGATGCACGCGGACAGGCGTGCGCCGGGGGCGGATATCAGCGGGACGGCGTCAGGAGGACGGCGTCAGGGGGACGGCGCCAGGGGTCGGGCGTCGGGCGTCAGGACAGGCGCGCCTTGATGCGCGCGCCGATCGCCCCGAGGTCGGCGCGCCCGGCCGCACGCGTCTTGACGATGGCCATGACCTTGCCCATGTCTCTGACGGATTGGGCGCCCGACTGCGCGATGGCCTCGCCGATCAGCGCCTCGATCGCGGCCTCATCGAGCGGTGCGGGAAGATAACCCTGCAGCACCGCGAGCTCGGCATTCTCCTTGGCGACCAGGTCCGCCCGTCCTCCCGCCTGGAATAGAGCGATCGACTCGCGACGTTGCTTGACCATCTTGTCCAGCACCACCATGACCTGGGCGTCATCCAGGCTGATGCGCTCGTCGACCTCACGCTGCTTGATGGCTGCGAGAATCAGGCGCACCGTGGCGAGCCGCTCGCGTTCGCCCGCGCGCAGCGCGGCCTTCATGTCGTCCTGGATGCGTTCCTTCAATGTCATGCCCGGGGAGCGCCGCCGCTCGAAGCGCTGAACGTTCAGCGCGCGGGACGCATGACCTCGCGCGAGATGCGTTTCATGTGCCGCTTGACCGCCGCTGCCTTCTTGCGCTTCCGCTCCTGTGTGGGTTTTTCGTAAAATTCGCGCCGGCGCAGCTCGGCGAGAACGCCTGCTTTCTCGCAGGCCCGTTTGAAGCGCCGCAGGGCGGCGTCGAAATATTCGTTCTCGCGGACTCGAACGCTCGGCATCGAAATCTCAACCTCTTGATTTGAAGCGGCTTTTCCACCGCCGCCTGACAGTGCGGCGGCGCGCGATTCTAATGAGAGATGCCGCAAAAGGCAAAAATGCGCGTATTGGCGGTAGAGACCTCCTGCGATGAGAGCGCGGTGGCCGTGCTCGACGCCGAGCGCGGTCTGCTCGCGCACGAGCTGTGGAGTCAGATCGATCTGCACCGTGCCTTCGGCGGGGTGGTCCCGGAGCTCGCTTCGCGCGATCACCTGCGGCGTCTGCTGCCGCTGCTGCGTACGGCGCTCGGGCGGGCGGACACGCAGGCGGCGCAGATCGATGGGATCGCCTACACGGCCGGCCCGGGCCTGGTGGGCGCATTGCTGACCGGCGCGGCGCTGGCACGCGCGCTCGCCTACGGCTGGGGCTGCCCGGCGATCGGGGTGCACCATCTCGAGGGTCACCTGCTCGCGGCGATGCTGGAGACCCCGTGCCCACCGCTGCCGCATACGGCGCTGCTGGTCTCGGGCGGACATACGCTGCTGGCGGAGGTTCGCGCGGTCGGCGATTATCGGCTGCTCGGCCAGACGCGCGATGACGCGGCCGGCGAGGCCTTCGACAAGAGCGCCAAGCTGCTGGGGCTGCCCTACCCGGGCGGGCCGCAGCTCGCACGGCTCGCGCAGTACGGCCGCCCCGGCGCCTGCGTGCTGCCGCGGCCGATGCTCGACAGGCCGGGGCTCGAATTCAGCTTCTCGGGCCTGAAGACCGCGGTGCTGCAGGCGGTGCGCGCCGCGGCGCCGGGCGAGCAGGCGCGCGCCGATATCGCCCATGCGGTGCAGGACGCCATCGTCGCCACACTGTGCGCCAAGGCGCTGCGCGCTCTGCAGTTCACGGGCCACGACTCGCTGGTGGTCGCCGGTGGAGTGGGCGCGAACGCCGAGCTGCGCGCGCGACTGGCACGCGAGGCCGGGGAGCTCGGGGCGCGTGTCTATTATCCGCGGCCGGAATTCTGCACCGACAACGCCGCCATGATTGCGGTCGCCGGCCTGCAGCGCCTGCGCGCCGGCGAGCGCTCGAGCCTCGCGATCGAGGTGCGCGCGCGCTGGCCGCTGGAGCAGCTGGCTCCGCCGGGCGCGGCGGGCACGCACGCCGAGCAGTCGCCGCGCTGAGCAGTCGCCGCGCTGAGGAGTCGCTCAGGAGCTAGTTGCCGAACAGTTTCAGGCTCTGATGCGCGCCGCCCTGGTCGTCGCGGTTGTCCTCACAGACGTATTCGAGCAGCTTGTAGCCGGGGTCGCGCTGGTAGGTCCAGGTGAATGACCACGGATGCACCAGATACGCGGGGTCGCTCACCGTGATCGCGTCCTGGTAGCGGTCGGGCGACAGCAGCCTGATGCGCTCATCGATCTGCATCTGATCGCTGTGGGGAACATCTTCAAGCCGCACGGAGTCCTTGATGCCGACCGTATTGACGATCAGGGTGTCGCCTTGCCAGTGTCCGACCGAATGTCCCCAGAATTCGGGCTCCGCATCGGAGACGGGAATCTGCTTCTGGTTCAGATAGATGTGCCGAATCTGCCGATAGGCTTCCTCGACGATGGCGATCTCGCCGGGTGCCTGCAGCACCTCCATCGGAAACATGCCCATCATCATGCTCGGCATGCCATCCGGCATGCATTGGGAATGCTCGTCATTGAAGGGCTGGCCGCGCAGGTCCGCTTCGTGCCGGGCCACCTCGTGTGCCTGCCACTGCGTGAGGTACGGCTGCCTGAGCGGCGGCACGCTCGGAACGATGATCACGCCGGTCTGACCCGGTCCGCCGAGCTGAAATCCCAGAAACTGCTCGATCTCGCGGAAGGCGCGCAAGCCCCCCGGGGTGCGGGCACGAACCCAGACTCCGGCGAGCTTACCGTGATCGATCGGCCGCTGGGCTGTCGGCGCCTCATCCGCGGCCTGGGCGCCGAGGGCGCACGACAGCAGCACCACACCCGTGTAGAGGATACGCATGGCGCTACCCCGATATCAGCTGATGTTGGGCTTGCCGGCGGCCGCGCCATTGCTGAACTTGCGGCCATCTGACAGGGTGATCTGCTTGAGCAGACCTCCCGCCTTTCCAGACCTGAGCGGAGCGACGATGACCGTGATCTGATCGCCCTTCTTGATCATGTTCCACTTCCAGCCGACGCGATCGAGGATGCCGGGGTTCGCGCATTCAATGGTGAAGTGCGAGAAGTGGGCCTGGGCGCCGTAGGTGTTCTGGACCTGCATGTCGATATAGACATGCGGGTTGGTCCACTGGAAGTAAATGACCGTCCCGCTCATCTTGAGCTGATGTTCGTGATCGAACATCGCGAACGAGTGATGTGCCAGCGCCGGCGTGGCAGCCAGCATGAGCAGCACCCAACCCGCCAGCACTCCCGCGCCACCACTACGTCTGCGTGACAGCATCGCAGTACCCCCCTTCACCCCCGGGGAGTATAGCGCGGGGTGCAGCCTTTGATCATCCGCGCGACCCGCGCGACCCGCCCGACCCCGTGCAGCCCGCCGCACACGCTGGCAGGCGCCCCGGCACCGAAGTCACCCCGCACTGCTAGACTCTCGCTGGCATGAACGAGCACGAGGGCGACGACCGCATCTTCCTGCACGGCCTCACGGCCGAGTGCCTGATCGGTTTCATCGACTGGGAGCGGCGCGTGCGCCAGACCGTGGTCATCGACCTGGAGGTGCCGTGCGACTGCACCCGCGCCGCCGCGAGTGACAGCGTCGACGACACCGTCGACTACAAAAAACTCGCCAAGCGGGTACTGGCCTGGGTCGAGGCGTCCGAGTTTCATCTGCTCGAGACCCTGGCGCACCGCCTGGCGCTGCTGGTGCTGAGCGAATTCCCGCTGACGTGGGTGCGCCTGCGCGTCGCCAAGCCCGGCGCGATCAGCCACTCGCGCGACGTGGGCGTATGGATCGAGCGCACGCGCGCGCAGCTGGGCGCCACGCCGGCGGGCGCAGCGCATTGCGCCGAGCCGCCGCCGCCAGCCCGCTGAGCGGCGGGCGGCGATCCGATGAGCGCACGATGAGCCAGGCGTTCGTCGCGATCGGCAGCAACGTCGATCCCGAGACGCAGCTGCGCCGGGCGGCGCGCGCGCTGCGCGGGCGCTTCCCGGACGTGAGGTTCTCGAGCTGCTATCGCAACCCGGCGTTCGGCTTTCGGGGCGACGATTTCGTCAACGCGGTGGCGGGGTTTCGCACCACGCTATCGGTCGACGCGCTGCTGCGGCAGCTGCGCGCCATCGAGAGCGAATGCGGCCGTGAGCCTGGGGATCCGAAATGGGGACCGCGCGCGATCGATCTCGATCTGTTGCTGTTCGGCCAGCTCGTCGGGCATGGAGCCGGCTATACACTGCCCCGCCCGGATCTCACGCGGCGCGCCTACATGCTCGGCCCGCTCGCGCAGCTCGCGCCGGACTTTGCTTATCCGCCGGCCGGTCCGGCGATCGGCGAGCTGTGGGCGCAGTTCCGCGCGCGCGCGCCCGCCGACGCCCAGGGACTGCAGCGCATCAGGATGGACCTCGATGCCCCGGAGTGAGCGAGTGGGCGATGATCGGCCGGGCGATGCCCTGCCGGGTGATGCCCTACCATGCGATGCTGCGGCCGCCGTCGACCGCGAGGACCTGGCCGGTCACGAAGGGCGCGTAGGCCGTGAGGTACAGGACCGCGCGCGCGATGTCCTCGGGCTCGCCGTGCCGTCCGAGCGGTGTGCGCTCCAGGATGCGCTGCTTGCGCGCCTCGTCCATGCCGCTTTCGGGCCAGAGAATGGAGCCCGGGGCGATGGCATTGACACGCACGGCCGGGGCGAGCTCGCGCGCCAGCGCCCGGGTCAGCATGATCAGCCCGGCCTTGGCCGCGCAATACACCAGGTGGTCGCGCAGCGGGCGCTGCGCGTGGATGTCGGCGATGTTCACCACCGAGCCGCCGGCGCGTGCGAGCAGCGGCGCCGCCGCCTGCGCCAGGAACAGGGGCGCGCGCAGGTTCGTGCCCATGAGGTCCTCCCAGTCGCTCAGCGTGATCCGCCCGAGCGGCGTCGGATAGAAGCTCGAGGCGTTGTTGACCAGCAGGTGCAGCGCGCCGAAGCGTTCCTCGGCGGCACCGATCAGCCGCGGCAGCGCTGCGCAGTCCAGCAGATCGGCGACCGCCACGGCACTGGAGTCGGCACGTGCCTCCTGCAGCTCGCGCGCGAGCGTCTGCGCGTCCTCGAGGGAGTGGTGGCAGTGGATCAGCACATTCGCGCCGGCGGCGTGCAGGGCGCGTACGATGGCCGCGCCGACGCGGCGCGCGCCGCCGGTGACGAGCGCCGTGCGGCCGCTCAGCGGCGCACTCATGAGCGCCACGGGACGTGACGGTGCAGCAGAGGGGTAGCCGGAGCCACGCCGACATTCTACCGCCGCTCGACGCCGCACAGGCCGGGCATTCGCTGGCCGTGCTGCGGGCCGTTCGCGCGGCCATCGAGGCGCATGGCGGGTGGATGTCGTTCGAAGAATACCTGCGCGTGGTGCTGTATGCGCCCGGCCTGGGCTACTACGCGGCCGGCAGCGCCAAGCTCGGCCGCGATGGCGACTTCATCACGGCCCCGGAGCTCTCGCAGCTGTTTGGCCGTGCGCTCGCCCGGCAATGTGCCGAGGTGCTGCAGCGGATCGGCGGGGATGTGCTCGAGCTGGGCGCCGGCAGCGGCGCGCTCGCCGCGACGCTGTTGCCCGCCCTGCACGAGCTCGATGCGCTGCCGGCGCATTACGACATCCTGGAGGTCAGCGCGCAGCTCGCCGCGCGCCAGCGGCAGCGGCTCTCCGGGCTGCCCGCGATCCTGCGCGACCGGGTGCGCTGGCGCGCGACGCTGCCCGCCGAACCGATGACGGGCGTGTGCATCGCCAATGAGGTCGCCGATGCGCTGCCCTTCCGGCTGTTCGTGGTGGGCGCACGGGGATTTCTCGAGCGCGGCGTGGCGCTGGGGGCGAATGGGGATGCGTCGGCCGGGCTGGTGCTCGCGGACCGTGACGCCGACGCGCCCCTGGGGCGCGAGCTGTGGCACATCGCTGCGGCGCTGACCGATCCGGGCTCCGAGCCCGGTGCCGCGAACGGGTCGCCGGCCCCCTGGCCGCCGCCGGTCCCCTGGCCGCCGGGCTATCAGTCGGAGATCTGCCCGCTGCTCGCGCCCTGGATCGCCTCGCTCGCGGCGGCCCTGGGGCAGGGCGCGCTGCTGCTGATCGACTATGGGCTCTCGCGCCGCGAGTACTACCATCCCGAGCGCGTGCGCGGCACGCTGCGCTGCCACTTCCGGCATCGCGCGCACGACGATCCGTTGTGCTACCCGGGGCTGCAGGACATCAGTGCGTGGGTGGACTTCACGCGAGTGGCCGAGGCCGCCGTGGACGCGCAGCTGCAGGTGGCCGGCTACTGCACGCAGGCGGCGTTTCTGCTCGCCAACGGCATCGAGGCCGACGTCGCGGCCGCGCGCGGGGCCGTGCAGCGCGCGCGGCTCGCCTCGGAGGCGCGGCAGCTGCTGCTGCCGGAGGAGATGGGGGAGCGCTTCAAGGTCATGGGATTGACCCGCGGCCTCGATGCGCCGCTGCGTGGCTTTGCCGTTCAGGACCTGCGGCGCATGCTGTGAGCGGGCCGCGATGCGCCGCGCGGCCCCGGGGGGCATCCGCGAGGGCTGGCCCGAAGTTCCGCTAGCGTCCCGGCCGTGAGCCGCCGGGCTCGCGCAGCAGCAGCTCGAGTTGCCGCTCGCGCGCCGCGCGCAGCTGGGCGGCGATGGCCGGGCCGGAGAGCAGCTTGAGCTGATCGGCCGGTAACGTGACGGCGGCGGCGGCCGCGAGCGCCGCGCTCAGCAGCTGCGCGGGAAAGCCGCTGGAGGCGCCTCCTGCGGCCCGCGCGGGGGCCGCGGCCGGGACCGATTCGGCCGGGTCGAGCGGATCACCCGCCTGGGCCGCTTCGGCGGCGGTCAGCAGCCTGCGGAAGCGCTCGCGGCGCCGCAGGGCGTCGGCGGCTTCCAGCAGCTCGAGCAGAGCGGCGGCGTCGAGCTCGGCCGCCCGTGCCAGCCGTGCGCCCAAGCGCACCGTCAGCCGCGCCAGCTCGCAGAATTCATTGGGCACGCGCAAGCGCTCAGCGAGCGCGTCGACCGCGCTCGTGGGCAGGGCAGCGAGCAGGGCCGCGAAGCGCACGGTCGGCTCGGCGCTCAGGGATACCGCGGCCTGCAGCGCGCGCTGCTCGCGTTGGCGCCACGGCAGCTCGGGCAGCAGCACCGCCAGCGCCCCACAGGCCTGCAAGGTGTCGAAGCAGGCCGCGGGCCGCGGCTCCGCCAGCGCGCGCTCGAGCTCGCGCCACACCCGCTCGGGCACGAGCGCCTGTGCCTCGCCGTTGGCGACCATCTGGCGCATGAGCGCCAACGTTTCGGGGGCGACGCTGAAGCCGAGCTCGGCAAAGCGCGCCGCGAAGCGCGCCACGCGCAGGATGCGCACCGGGTCCTCGACGAAGGCGGGTGACACGTGGCGCAGCAGGCGATGCTCGAGGTCGAGCCGGCCGCCGAACGGATCGATCAGCCGGCCATCCGCAGCGCGTGCGATCGCGTTGATGGTCAGATCACGGCGCTGCAGGTCCTCCTCGAGCGTCACCTGCGGGGAGAACTGCGTGGTGAAGCCGCGGTAGCCGGGGCCGATCTTGCGTTCACGGCGCGCGAGGGCATATTCCTCGTGGGTCTGCGGATGCAGATAGACCGGGAAATCGCGCCCGACCGGGCGGTAGCCCAGGCGCTGCATCTGCTCGGGCGTCGCGCCGACCACCACCCAGTCGCGCTCGGAGACGGCTCGACCGAGCAGCTCGTCGCGCACCGCTCCGCCGACCAGGTAGACCTGCATGCCGACACACCCGCGCAGTCGAGACCTGCTAACGTAGTCCGATCGCCATGTTATCCGACCGCCACCGGAATGCCGCGCCGAAGGCACCCTTCCTCACCCGCCTGCGCCCACGGCTGACCCCGCTGACCCCGCCGACCCCGCCGACCCGCTGGCGCTCGCGGCGGCTGCCACTGCGGTACCTGCCGGCCGCCGCCGCCGTGGCGCTGTGCGGCTGCGCCAGCGTGGGCTACCTCACGCAGGCGGCGCACGGGGAGTGGCGGCTGCTGCACGAGCGCCAGCCGATCACCCGCGTGATCGCCAACCCCGCGACCCCGCCGTCCCTGAGGAGCCGCCTGCAGCTGGTCGAGGAGGCACGGCAGTTCGCCGTGACCGATCTGGATCTGCCGGACAACGCCAGCTACCGCAGCTACTCGGACCTGCACCGCCCGTTCGTGGTGTGGACCGTGGTGGCGACTCCGAGGTTCTCGGTCGAGCCGTTGCGCTGGTGCTTTCCGATCAGCGGCTGCGTCGACTACCGCGGTTACTTTCACGAGCGCAGTGCACGCGCCTACGCCGCGCGGCTCGCCGCGCGGGGCGATGACGTGCGCGTGGCCGGCGTCACCGCCTATTCGACCCTGGGTCACTTCGCCGATCCGGTGCTCAGCACGATGCTGCGCTACGATGATCTGGATCTGGTCGGGACGATCTTTCACGAGCTCACCCACCAGCTCTACTACGTTCCGGGTGACAGCGAGTTCGACGAATCCTTTGCGATGACGGTGGAGGCCGAAGGGCTGTCGCGCTGGCTCGCCGCGCAGGGCAGGAGCGCGCAGCTGCGCGAGTACACCGCGGAGCAGAGCTTCGAGGACGCCATCGAGCATGTGCTGGCCGCGGCGCGCGCGCGCCTGAAGCGCCTGTATGCGCTGCCGCTGTCCGCGGCGCGCAGACAGGCGGGCAAGCAGGCGATCCTGTCCGCCACCGGCACACGTATCCTCGCGATGGAGCACGCCGCGCACCTGCGCTCGGGTTACGACGAGCTGATCGAGGCGGGCGGCCTCAACAACGCGGACCTGGCCGCCGCCGGTACCTACTCGGACTGCGTTCCCGGATTCGAGCGGCTGCTGCAGCAGAATGACGCCGAGCTGCCGCGCTTCTACGCGGCGGTGCGCCGCATCGGCCGCGACCCGCGCGCGCGCCGTGCGCTGTGCGCGCCGCCGGTCACTGCGGCGCCGCCGGTCACTGCGGCGCCGGTTCCCGCGGCACCGGTCCCCGCGGCGCCAGCCACTGCGGCGCCAGCGCGGCGAGGCTGACCGGCTCGATGCCCAGCTGCGCGCACCCGGGGCTGCGGCAGACACTGTCGGTCAGCAGCGAGCGGTAGTTGTCCACCGAAAAAGGCTTGCCGGGCAGGCACTGCATCACCAGCCCCTGCAGCCAGGCGAGCGCGTCGGGCAGCGGCAGCAGGTGACAGGAGCGCTCGGCCGCCGCGGCGGTCAGGCGCACGATCTCGTCCAGTGTCAGGACGTCCGGGCCGCAGAGCTCGTAGCTCTGGCGGCTGCCGGCGCCGCCTGCGAGCACGCGCATGCACGCTGTGGCGACATCGCCCACATGGATCGGCGCAAAGCGCGCATGCGCGCGTGCCAGCGGCAGCCAGCCGCCCGTCAGGCGCAGCAGCCCCGCGAAGCGGTTGGTGAGCGAGTCGGCGGGGCCGAAGATCACCGAGGGCCGAAGGATCGTCCACTCGAGCCGCGCGGGACTGCCACGCACCAGCTGCTCGGCCTGGCCCTTGGTACGCAGGTAGTGGCTCGCGCCGCGCTCGGCATCGGCATTCAGCGCGCTCATCTGCAGCAGCCGCGGCACGCCCGCCTCGGCGATCGCGGCGAGCAGCGCGGCGGTGAACTGCACGTGCACGCGGCGCAGGCCGGCGGCGGCTCCGCCCGGTGGGTTCAGCGCGCCGACCAGATTGATCGCGACGTCGCAGCCGTCCAGGCAGCTGCGCAGGAAATCGATACTGTAGACGTCACCTTCCCTGATCTCTACGCTGGACAGCGGCAGCAGCTCGTCGGCATGCGCCGCGTTGCGCGTGGCGATACGCAGCTGATGTCCGGCCCGCACGAGCCGCACGGCCAGCTCCCGGCCGACGAAGCCGGTGCCACCGGCGATGAAGATGCTCAGCGGCCGCTCGATATGCAGCAGCGAGCGCTCATCATTCGTCGCCATCCTCACCCCCGCCGGCTCAGCCGCCCATCGGCCGGCACGGCGGTCACATCCACCGCCGTGCGGGCCGCTCGATGCGTGCGCAGAACCCGCGCGTGCGACCGCCGCTCAGTGCGTGTCGATCGCGATGCGCTTGGGTTCGGGCGCCCGCACCTTCGGGATCGTCACCTGCAGCACACCATTCGTGTGCTGCGCGCGGATCTCATCGGCATTGACGTTGTCGGGCAGCGTGAAGCGACGCAGGAATGCGCCCTCCAGGCGCTCGAGCCGCGAGAAGCCCTCGCGCTGCTCGCGCTGCTGCGACCGACGCTGGCCGCTGATGGTCAGCACGCCATGGTCCGCGGTGACGTTGATATCCTTCGATTCGACGCCGGGCAGGTCGGCCTGCACGACGAACTTCTCCGGCTCCTCGTGAACATCCACCGAGGGCGTCCACTCGACCGATTTGTCGCCGTCTGCCGCCGGCGCCCCGAAGGTGTCGCCGAAGATCTGGTCGATCTGACGGTGCAGCCGGGCCATCGTGCCCCACGGCTCATAACGCAACAGTGCCATGATCGTTCCTCCAATTGAGTCGAGCGCACGGCGGGCCATGAGCGCAGCGTCCGAGCACCGCTCGGGGCCGTCACGGCGTGTCCGTGCCTACTGACTACCGGATGTAGGGTGCGGCGGCGCGGTTTCAAGGGCGCGCGGCAAGAGAAGCGCCCCGGCAGGGCCGGCCGGCGCCGGCCGGCGCCTGCCGGCACCTGCGGCACCTGCCGACACCAGCCGGCGCCAGCATCGCCTGTGGGCAATCTGTGGGAAGCCTGTGGCCAGTCGGTCGGCTGCAGGTGCAGAACCGGTGGATACAACTTATTGATGTGCGGTGCGGGAGAAGCCCGGCGGTCAGTGATTGAATTTTCGCGCGTTCCCCGCAGGCGGCTAAGTCAAGTATGCCTTTGAATCTACTTGATTTATTTGACGAAGAGGCGCGTTTCATAATCTTGACGCTGTCCGCCGGCGTGGATAGTCTCGTAGATCCGCGGGCACAAGATATGGTATCGCTTGGTCCGTGGCTCTCAGTGCGCTCAGGTAGAAAGGGGGGGCTGCCGTCACCATGAATTCCGTCATGAAGCCCATGGGCAAGGAATACAGCGAGATTCCCTATCAGGAAGCCTCGCTGGACATCTGGGACAAGAAGTATCGGCTGACCACGAAGGATGGCCAGCCGGTCGACCGCACCATGGACGACACGTATCAGCGTGTCGCGCGCGCGCTCGCGGACGTGGAGCGCGAGGAGATCCGCGAGCACTGGTACGAGCGCTTTCTCTGGGCCCTGCGCCACGGCGCGATTCCCGCCGGACGCGTGACCTCCAACGCCGGCGCCTGGCAGCACAAGCCGGCGACCTCGACGATCAACTGCACGGTCTCGGGCAGCATCCGCGACTCGATGGACGACATCCTGCAGAAGGTGCACGAGGCGGGGCTGACGCTGAAGGCCGGCTGCGGGATCGGTTATGACTTTTCGACGCTGCGCCCACGAGGCGCGTACGTGTCGGGCGCCGGAGCCTACACGTCGGGGCCGCTATCCTTCATGGATATCTATGACCGCATGTGCTTCACGGTGTCCTCGGCCGGCGGGCGGCGCGGCGCGCAGATGGCGACCTTCGACATCGGACATCCCGACGCCATGGATTTCATCCGCGCCAAGCGCGAGCACGGGCGGTTGCGGCAGTTCAATCTGTCGCTGCTGATCACCGACGAGTTCATGCGCGCCGTGCGCGAGGGGCGCAACTGGCAGCTGGCCTTTCCGCTCACGCAGCGCGAGTTCGAGGAGGAGAAACCCGACCTGAACGATGCCGAGCGCTTCGTGTGGCGCGAATGGCCGCTGCACGATCAGTACGTCGTCAACGACACGGGCCTGGTGGCCTGCCGCGTCTACAAGACGCTGCCGGCACGGCGCATGTGGGACGTGATCATGTCCTCCACCTACGACTTCGCGGAGCCGGGGTTCGTGCTGATCGACCGTGTCAACGAGATGAACAACAACTGGTGGTGCGAGGACATTCGCGCGACCAACCCTTGTGGCGAGCAGCCGCTGCCGCCGTATGGCTCCTGTTTGTTGGGCTCCGTGAACCTCACGCGCTTCGTGCAGGAGCCGTTCAGCGCGCAGGCGCGCTTCGACTGGGAGGAGTACCGCGAAGTGGTGCGCGTGTTCACGCGCATGCTCGACAACGTCGTGGAGGTCAACGGCCTGCCGCTCGCGCGCCAGCGCGAGGAGATCGAGCGCAAGCGCCGCCACGGGATGGGCTTCCTCGGGCTGGGCTCGACGCTCGCGCTGCTCGGCATGCGCTACGGCTCGGGAGAGTCGGTGAAGTTCACGGAGGACGTGGCGCGCGAGATGGCGCTTGCGGGCTGGGAGGAGGGCCTGGAGCTCGCGCGCGAGAAGGGGGCCGCGCCGATCATGGACGAGGAGTTCACGGTGACGCGCGAGATGCTGCGCAAGCGCCCGGAGATGGCGCGCGACGGCTGGATCGTGGGCGCCAGGATCCGCGGCCGCGAGCTGCACGCGCGTTACAGCCGCTACATGCAGCGCCTCGCGCAGGCCGCCCCGCAGCTGGTCGAGGAGCTCGGGCGGGTGGGCGCGCGCTTCACGCATCACAGCTCCATCGCTCCGACCGGCACGATCTCGCTGTCGCTCGCCAACAACGCCAGCAACGGCATCGAGCCCTCGTTCGCGCATCACTACTTCCGCAATGTGATCCGTCCGGGGCGCAAGACCAAGGAGAAGGTCGATGTGTTTTCTTTCGAGCTGCTCGCCTATCGCGAGCTGGTCAATCCGCGCGCGATGCCCGGATCGAGCGAGGAGCTGGAGAAGCTGCCCGACTACTTCACCGTGGCCGACGATGTCACGCCGCGCCAGCACGTGGACATTCAGGCCGCGGCGCAGAAGTGGGTCGACTCGTCCATCTCCAAGACCGCGAACGTGCCGACCCAGTTTCCTTACGAGGAATTCAAGGGCATCTACCTGTACGCCTACGAGCGCGGACTGAAGGGCTGCACGACCTTCCGCTTCAACCCGGAGGCGTTCCAGGGAGTGCTGGTCAAGGAGGAGGACCTGAAGAACACCACCTACGTCTTCACGCTCCAGGACGGCACCGAGATCCGCGCGCGCGGCGACGAGGAGATCGAGTACGACGGGGAGAAGCACAGCGCCGCGAATCTGTTCGACGCCCTCAAAGAGGGCTACTACGGCAAGTTCTGAGCCGGGAAGGTCACATGAGCACGCGCATCGACAAACGCATCGTCAAGTACCGGGTGCTCAAGCCCGAGGAAGCGGCCGCCGCGGAGACGGCGGCGCCCGCAGCGTCGGCGGCGGCGGCGCTACCGGCGGCAGCGGCGAGCAGCGGGAAGGCGCCGGGGGCCGTGGCGTTCGCCGCGGAGCCAGCCGCCGCGGCGGGCGAGCCGCGCGCGTCGGCGCGCGAGGGGCGCACCGCCAAGGTCATCCGCATGCACGAGGAGATCCAGCGCCCCGAGGTGCTGGTCGGCTCGACCTACAAGATCAAGACCCCTGTCTCCGACCATGCGATGTACGTGACCATCAACGACATCGTGCTCAACGAGGGCACCGAATACGAGCAGCGCCGGCCGTTCGAGATCTTCATCAACTCGAAGAACCTCGACCACTTCCAGTGGATCGTCGCACTGACGCGCATCATCTCCGCGGTGTTCCGCAAGGGAGGCGACGTCGCGTTCCTGGTCGAGGAGCTCAAGGCGGTGTTCGATCCGCGCGGCGGCTACTGGCAGCCGGGGGGCAAGTTCATGCCCTCGATCATCGCCGAGCTCGGCTATGTCATCGAGAAGCATCTGCAGAGCATCGGCCTGATGCGCAAGGTCGAGCTGGACGTGCACCAGCGCAAGCTGGTGGAGGAGAAGCGCGCCGACTACGAGGCGCGCTCACGCCAGCACGATGCCTTCGCCAAATCACACTTTCCCGAGGGTGCGCAGCTGTGCAGCAAGTGCAGCACCGCGGCGGTGGTCATGATGGACGGCTGCATGACGTGCCTGAACTGCGGGGACTCGAAGTGCGGTTGATGTCCGGTACCAGGACATCGGCTATCATAGGGATGCGCCGGCCGTGGCCGCAGCGGTCGGCGGCACGCTTAGGGAGGAACATGGGGCCGGTGGCGCGAGCTACCGGCCCCGTGTTTTGACGCCCGCGGGGCGGCGCGGCGCGGCACGCACCGAGGATCCTGACCCCAGGGATGACGGAAGGCACCGGACGAATACGTCATGATGTATTCGTCCGGTGCCTTCCGTCACCCCTGGGGACCGGCAACAGCGGATTCGGTCACGCGACCAGGCGGTAGCACGGCCGGTAGGCCCTGCCCGGCAGCTTCATGCGCCGCTGGTCGATGAATGCACCCAGCAGCTCATCGAGCAGGCGCACCATGTCCGTGTCGCCGGTGAGCTCATAGGGACCACGCTGCTCGATCGCCGCGATGCCGTTTTCCTTGACGTTGCCGGTGACGATGCCGGAGAACGCGCAGCGCAGCTGCGCCGCCAGGCGGTGCACGGGCTGCGAGCGCCGCAGCTGCAGCGCCCGCATCGAGCTGTGCGTGACCTCGAAGGGCCGCTGCAGCTCGTACGGCACGCGCAGCAGCCAGTTGAAGTTGAACGAGTCGTTGCGGTCGCGCCGGAAGGCGCGCACCTCCTCGAGACCGCTCACCAGCTGGCGGGCCACCGCCGGCGGATCATCGATGATCACCTGCAGGCGCGACAGGGCAGCCGCTCCGAGCGTTCCCTGCACGAAGCGTGCGATCTGCTCGAAGTACGCCGCGCTCGCGCGCGGCCCGGTCAGCACGACCGGCAACGGCTGCGCGGCGTTGACGGGGTCGAGCAGCAGTCCCAGCAGGTAAAGTATCTCCTCCATGGTTCCGACCCCGCCCGGGAATACCACGATGCCGTGCGCGAGTCGCACGAACGCCTCGAGGCGCTTTTCGATGTCCGGCATGATGACCAGCTGGCTGACGATCGCGTTCGGCGGCTCGGCGGCGATGATGCCCGGCTCGGTGACGCCGATGAAGCGCGCGTGGGTGATGCGCTGCTTGGCGTGGCCGACACCGGCGCCCTTCATCGGCGCCTTCATGGCACCCGGGCCGCAACCGGTGCAGACGTCCAGCCCGCGCAGCCCCAGCTCGTAACCGACGCGCTTGGCGTAGCGGTACTCGGTGTCGTTGATCGAGTGCCCGCCCCAGCAGACGGCGAGGTTCGGCCGACCCTTGAAGTCGAGCACGCGGGCGTTGCGCAGCACGTTGAAGACGGCATTGGTGATCGAGGCGCCGTCGCGCTCGTCGAGCCGGCCGGCGCCGATGATCTCGTTGGAGGT
>DATJSD010000078.1:0-32260 GCA_035504335.1 Steroidobacteraceae bacterium
GGCCGGGGCCGCCCCGGGGCATATCGCTCCTGGGGCCGCTGGCGCTCGGGCCGGATACGGGCCCTTAGGGTCAAGTCGCGCTCGAGTCGCGCTCGAGTCGCGCTCGAGTCGCGCTCGAGTCGCCTCAACTCGCGTGGCGTAATGGCCACGATCGCGCCGGAACCGGTGCCGCCGTGCGGGAGCGGCCGAGCCACCGAGGGTCGGCGGGTCCTCGCTGTTGACCGATCGATCCGACGCATGCTATACGATCAGCGAACGGAAATAGTCCCATCATCGAGCACCTGGCGCGCTGCATGCAGCCTCGTGGTGCATCGGCAACACCGAATGCTCGGTGAGCGGGGCAAATAATCGATAGCGAGGCGACCCTACAAGTCGCCGGGGGGGATCTACGGGTCTGACCGACGCGCTCGCGCCGCTCTGAGCGGCCACACCTGGAATTCGAGAATAACGCCGCAGCAGCGACGGTGGTTCGCCGTGGCTGACGCTGGCAGACGCATGGAGGGGGATAAGACATGACGATGCACCGCGAGTCGAGCCGCCGCGAGGCGAGCTCGTGTCAGGGAAGCCATTCGCAGGGAAAGCTACGATCATCCGCGGCTCGGCCGGCACCCCGTGTCGCGACCGCGTTTGCCGCGGCGATCTGCCTCGGCGCACTGTCCAGCCTGGTGTGGGCGCAGGACCAGAGCAATGCGCCGGCCGGGCAGGCCGCGGCCGATCAGACGGCCCAGAGCGCGCAGGCCCCGGTGCCCGGGGCGACCGGCTCCGCGCTGCAGGAAGTGGTCGTCACCGCTGAGCGCCGCGCGGAGAACGTGCAGACGACGCCGATCGCGGTGACGGCGATCACCGGCGCACAGCTCGAGGCGAACGAGATCAAATCGATCGGCGATCTGACCACGGTCACTCCCGCGCTGTCGGTCATCAACATAGGCGCCTACAACCTCATCAACATCCGCGGCGTCGGCGACGCCCTGGGTGAGACGCCGATCACCAGCGGCGTGACGGTGATCCATGACGGATTGGACGATCCGCTGGGCGTCGGCAACCTCGCGCCGATGTTCGACCTGGCGGACGTGGAGGTGCTGCGTGGTCCGCAGGGCACCTTCATCGGCGGCAACGCCGAGGGCGGCGCGATCGAGTTCACCTCGGCCAATCCGACCTTCACCGGGACCGGCGGCTACGCGACCGTACAGTTCGGCATCTATCACGACAACCTGAACGAGGCGGCGGTGAATCTGCCGGTCAGCGATACCCTCGCCTTCCGCCTCGCACTGCACACCGAGACCGAGAACAGCTTCTACGACACCAAGACGACCATCACCGGCGTGCTGCTGCCGCCCAGCCCCGAAGCCGAATTCGATCCCGGCAACACCAATCAGAAGGACATGCGCCTGAGCATGCTGTGGAAGCCGACCGATCACTGGCAGCTGCTGCTCAAGACGCAGCAGGACACGAACAGCACGGACGGCACCCCGTACAACATCAACCCGGATACCTTCTCGCCGCTGGTGAAGGGTGGGCCCTGCCCGGCCGGGGACGGCACCGCGCCGAATTGTCATTCCGCGGACTATCCCTATTATTCAGGCAGCCCTTTCACGCTGAACGAGGCGATTCCCAGCACGCCGTTCCAGTTGTATCAGCAGACGTACACCGGCGAGTCGCGTCTGACGCTCAACGACGGCATCGTGTGGCGTTTCTTCGGCGGCAATACCGTGTTTCGCACCCCGTCGCTGACCCCCAGCTGCTATTGCGCGGCCGATTTCGGCTGGGCCCTGGGCGTCCCCGGCGGTAACGTCGTCGACGACATCGAGACGGACCTCATCTCTCCGACGACCGGCAAGCTCCAGTGGATCGCCGGCATGAGCGATATCTACAGCAACCAGTCCTTCGATACCTACAGCTACGGGACCGGCCCGGGGCCCACCGCGGGCCTGGGTAACAATCCGGCATCGGGGTACCCGAACGGAAGCACCCAGGACCTGCTGATCAGGAACAACTCCGGCGTCCTCCCGACGCTCAGCGAGTTCCCGTCCTCCACCCTGGCCACGCGCGCCTACGGCATCTTCGGTCAGATCACCTGGCAGTTCACCGATACGCTGCAGCTGCAGGCCGGCCTGCGCGGCAACTGGGACAACAACTGGAACGACGCGGACGGCTACCTGTACGACTGGTTTGGCTCCACCGACTACAGCTGTCCCGCCACCCAGGGCGGCAATACCGGCGCCGGGGATCACGGCTCCAGCACCACGTCCATCAAGGTGCCTACGGTTTATCCCTGCAACTTCCCGACCAGCAAAACCAGCTTCACGGATGCCAACGGCGGAACGTTCGTCGAGAACCATCAGACCGGCAAGGTCGGCCTGAACTGGCAGGCGACGCCGGACGAGTACTTCTATGCCTTCGTGGCACGCGCCTACAAGCCCGGAGTCGTGCAGTTCCATGCGATCGGCACGACCACGCCGGATGCGTCGGCGGAAACGCTGGATGACTACGAGCTCGGCTGGAAGGGAACCTACGACCAGCACCGTCTGACCACGCAGGTGGGTGCCTACTACAGCAGCTACGATGACATGCAGCAGAACCTCTTCAATCCGAAGTATCCGGCCAATGGCGGCGTCGCGAACGTGCCGCATGCCACCATCTGGGGCCTGGAGGGCAATCTGCAGTGGCAGATGGCGAGCGGCTTCGGTACCACGATCGCCGTCGCCTATACCCATTCGGGGATCTCGCCTCTGCAGGATATCGCGACCTACAAGGAGCCGGCCGGTTTCGGTACCAACGGACCGGGCGGCGTGTTGCTGCCGCAATGTCCGGCGGGTGTGACCACCAGCACGACGTGCTTCGATTACACGCCCTACATCGAGAACCTGAAGGGCTCGGAGACCCCGTACGCCCCGGCGCTCACCGCGAACATCACGGTGCAGTATGGCTTCCACGTCGGCGAGGGCACGATACAACCGCGCATCCAGTTCTCGCATACCGACAAGCAGTGGGCGAACATCCTGCAGGAGGATCCGTACTACCTGATGGTCCAGCGCAACATCCTGAATGCCTACCTGGATTACATTCAGGGCCCCTGGACCGTGGACCTGTACTCCACGAATGTCACCAACGACGTCTATACGATCAACGACAGCGGTAACACGGTCCTGTACGGGCCGCCGCTGCAGTACGGCGTCAAGATGACCCGAACGTTCTGACCGGCCTCAACGCAGCGGCGGGGAGGGCGGTGGCGGCAGCTGCTGAACCAGCTGCACCAGAATGCCGGCGGGGTCGCGGATCAGCACGGTGGCGCTGCGCTCGCGGCGCACCGGCTGACCTCCCGCCGAGATGACGATGATGCCCGAGGAGCGTACGGCCCTCAGCGCGACGTTCAGGTCGGCGACGCGCAGCACAACGCCGGCCGTGCCGGGGTCCTGCGCGCGGCCGCCATAGGTATGGCGGGCAATGCCGCGAAAGGCGATGAACCGCAGCGCATCCGCGGCGGCCTCGGTGGCGTCGGCGTCCGCCGGTGCGGCCTGCGTCACCGCGAGCCGCGCCCCCGGCGCATCCAGCAGCGCATCGAAGGTGTGATCGACCATGAAGGCGCCGGCCTCGACGCGCAGGCCGAGCACGCTGTGATAGAAGCGCACCAACGTCGCCGGGGCGGCGACCGTGTAGAGCATGCGCAGGCCGAATGCATCGGCGATGGTGGAAGCCGTCGCGGCCCCTGCCGGCGGCGCGGTGAGCGGCTGCGAGAACAGCACGTAGAAGCCATCCGGGTCGCGCACCACGATGTCGCGCGCCGCCTTCCGCAGCAGCGCTCGACCACCCTGCGTCACCACGGGCGCACGGGCACGCGCGGCGGCCACCAGCACGCGTGACAGATCGTGCACCTGCACCTGCAGCATGGCCGCCCCGGGATCGACCGCACGTGGCCGCCATACGCGTCGGGCGATACCCGTGAACTCGATCAGCACGAGCGCCGGACCGGCGCCGGGATTGCGAAACGTGGCGCTGCGAAAACGGGCGCCGGGGGTGTTGGTCAGACTCTGCTCCAGGGGGCTCGCGCTCGGGCGCTCCGCGGCACGCCACAGCGGCAGGCCGACGACGTCACGGTAGAACGCCACCGAGCGATCCAGATTGCCGACCGTCAGCACGTAATCCTCCACGGCGAGGACGCGCGGGCGCACGGCACGGCCCGCCGCCCTTTGCAGCGTCGGCCTCGGCGCCGGGCGCGCAGCCGGCGGCGCCAGCGCGCCCACCGCCGCCAGCACCACCAGCGCCGCGAGCATGCCCGGCGGCGCGGCACCTGATTTGCGGCGGCGTCCGCGCGCTGCTGCCCGACCGTGCGCAGGTGGCTGGTTTGGCAGCAGGGGCCGCGGCTGAACCGTCCTCGTCCGGCAGATCGCCATGCTCTCTCCGATGTGCGCGCCGCACGCGCCGCCCGCGCCGGCAGCGGCGGCGCTGCCCGCGCGATGTGCCGATCAACGCACGTTAATTCGGACGGGCGGACGTGTAAATACGGCCGCCGCGGCACGGGAAGCGCTCCGCGGTCCGCACGCAAGCGGCGGCGGCCACGGAAGTGACCGAGCGCTCACATTAGCAGGCTGTAATGCATCACCTCTGGCCCTCCCGTGCCCGCCGTGGCTATCCTCGCAGGCCTGATCGTTTCCCACCGAGTGCGCGACATGGATCTCAAACCGACGGTGATCGCGGGTACCGGCGTCGCCTTCGGCGCTCCCGGTGTCGCGCCGACCTGGTGCTCCAGCGACAAGGACTACGTGACCACGGCGCTCGACGGGCCGCGACTGTGGGCAACGGTCGGTCACGGCATCATCAACGAGATCTACTGGCCGTCCACCGGGCAGCCGCAGGTGCGTGATCTGAGCTTTTACCTGATTGGCACACACCGCTGGATAGATCTGAAGCGCCAGCGGCGCTACCGGGTGGCGACACCCAAGCCGTACCTGCCGGCTCTGACGATCGCACACTTCGGCGAAGACTACGAGCTGCTGCTCGAGGTGCTGCCCGATCCACTGCGCGACGTGCTGCTGGTGCGTTACCGGATCGAGGGTGCCTATCGCCTGGCGGTGATCCTCGCCCCGCACCTGGGCAGCACCGGGCGCGGCAACAGCGCCTGGGTGGACGACGGTACCGGCTTTGCGCGCCATGGCGCCAACGCGCTGTGCATGGCCGCCGATCAGCCGCTCGAACAGCTCAGCTGCGGTTACGTGGGCGCCTCCGACGGCTGGCAGGATCTGAACCGCCACGGGCAGCTCACCTGGCGCTTCAGCAGCGCCGATAACGGCACCGTCGCCCTGAGCGCGGAGCTCACCGGCAGCAGCGGCGTGCTGGCGGTGGGCTTCGCGGAGAACGCCTTCGGCGCATTCATGCGCGCGCGCACCGCGCTCGCGGCGGACTTCGATGCGCTGCAGAGCCAGTTTCTGGCGCAATGGGAGCAGTGGGGCAGCCGGCTGCGGCTGCCGCGACCGGACGAGGGGCTCGGCGATCTCGCGCTGCTGTCGGCGGCGATGCTCAAGATCCACGAGGATCGCGCCTATCCGGGAGCCGTGGTCGCGAGCCTGAGCGTGCCGTGGGGCAACAGCACCGATTCGCTCGGCGGCTATCACCTGGTGTGGCCGCGTGATGCGACCCTCACGGCCTTTGCGCTGCTGGCCGCCAATCAGGTCGAGGACGTGCGCAACATCCTCGCGCACCTCATCGCCGCGCAGCGGCGCGACGGGCACTGGCCGCAGAACTACTTCCCGGACGGCGAACCCTATTGGATGGGAATACAGCTCGACGAAACCGGCTTCCCGGTGCTGCTGGCCGCAAAGCTCGCCGAGCTCGGCGTGCGCGAGCCGCCGGGCACCGCGCAGATGGTGCGCGCCGCCGTCGAGTTCATCGCGCGCAGCGGACCGTCCAGCCCGCAGGATCGCTGGGAGGAGAATCCGGGCGTGAGCCCCTTCACGCTCGCCGTGTCGATCGCGGCACTGGTGGCGGGCGCGCCCTGGCTGATGGCCGACGAGCGCGATTATGCGCTCAGCCTCGCGGATGATTGGAACGATCGGCTCGAGGCCTGGTGCTATGTACGCGATACCCCGCTGGCGCGCGCCGCGGACGCCGAGGGCTACTATGTGCGCATCGCCTCGCCCGACGGCACCGGCCACATCGACGGACACGTGCAGCTGTGCAACCGCGACGGCGAGTCCATCTCCGTTGCGACGCTCGTCAGCCTGGATTTCTCGTACCTGGTGCGCCTCGGGCTGCGCAGCGCCCAGGACCGGCGCGTACAGGACACCATCAAGGTGGTCGACCGCATATTGAAGGTCGACACGCCCTCCGGAGCGGTCTATCACCGTTACAACGATGACGGGTACGGCGAGTATGCCGACGGCAGGCCCTTCGACGGCAACGGCGTGGGACGTGCCTGGCCGCTGCTGGTGGGAGAACGCGGCCACCTGGCGCTGCAGAGCGGGGTGGATCCCATCGAGCATCTGCACACCATGCGCAACTGCAGCAGCCCCGGTGGGCTGCTGCCCGAACAGGTCTGGGACACCGCGCCGATCGCCGCCTTCGAGCTCGAGCCGGGGCGGCCTTCGGGCAGCGCCATGCCGCTGCTGTGGGCGCACGCCGAGTTTCTCAAGCTGCTGGTCGCGCGCGAGCAGCACCGGCCGGTGGAACTGCTGCAGGCCGTGCAACGCCGCTACGCCCCGGAGGCGGTCGCAGCGCGGCAGCCGCCCGCGCACCACTGGCGCAACGAGGTGCCGGTGATCCAGCTGCCGCGCGATCGCGACCTGCTGATCGAGGATCGCCAGCCCTTCAGCCTGCATTTCGGCTTCGACGGCTGGCAGCGCATCGACGATCGCGCCGCGCGCCCGCTGCCCTTCGGTCTGTGGGCGGTGCGGCTGACGGCCGAGGAGCTGACGGGCGCCGCGGAACTGAACTTCACGCGCTGCTATCCGCGCGGCTGGGAGAACGTGGACTACCGTGTGGCCCTCGGCCTGGCGGAGCTCACGCATGCGCTGCTGCCCACCGAGTAGGCGGGCGAGCCTGCCGGGCTGGCGGCACCTTCAATAGTCCACGTGCAGGCGGACGCCCCAGAAGCTCACGGGACCACGGTCGCGGTTGTAGCCGGGGTTGCGGATGAACTGGAAATCCGGTCCCAGCTCCCAGCGCACCGGTCCCGGATCCTCGGGCCAGATGCGCAGCAGCCGGTAATAGGCTTCCAGGATCTGCTCTCGCCCATAGTTCAGCCGCCCGTCGCACAGCACGAACCCGCAGCCGCCGGCCGCCAGGTAAGCGCGGTGCGGCCCGGAAATGGCCTCGCTGGCCACGCCGAATCCGAGCTGTGCGTCGGGTTGCCGCCACTCGTCACCCGAGATCTGCACGCCGGTACTGACCACCTCGTCGACCTCGGTGAAGGTGAAGCTCTGCTCGCGCCCGTCGTTCCAGCCCCAGCGCAGGAACATGCCCGTATCCCCGTCGTCCGCCAACGGCTGTTCGGCATCGAAGCCGAAACCATGCTTCTGGCGGCCGGGCAGGGCGCTCGCCGCCACGTCGGGGAGCGCATGAGTGGCGGCTGCCCGCACCAGCGCCGCAGCGTAGTCGCCCATCGCCGCGGTGTTCAGGTAGCCCAACAGCCTCACCACCGTTCCGGTCGGCAGGCCCGTGAGGCTCAGCTGCAGGTTCTGACCGTTGGCGCGCGCCAGGGAAGTGACCAGCTGCTCACCATCGGCCACCGTGGGCATCCGGTAGACACCGTAATTCAGCGACCAGGCCGGGCTGACGTAGCCGACCACGATACCGTCGGTATAGCCACGCGTGTCGCGCGCGTAATCCCAGGCGCCATCGTTCACCAGCGACCCGTTGAGAAACTGGGTGCGCGGCGAGCCCGCGTAGCGATTCTGATCGAAGTCATCGGGAGCGGCCAGGTGCCCGACCTTCAACTCGAGCCGCCTGGCCGCCTCCGCGCCGGCGATCTGATCCTGCGAACGCTCCACGCGCACCGCGCCGCCGCCGAGCGGCCACATGAAGCGGGCGTAGAGGCGCGCGATATAAAAGGTCTTCCTCAGTTGCGACGGCCCGGCGCGAATCACATCGTCATTGGTGAGCCCGGCCAGACCCGTGGCATCGCTGACGCCCTCGCCCATGAATTTCTCGACATCCAGGTAGAGCTGCCCCCAGGTCAGCGGCGCCCAGCCGGTGTAGATGCCCAGCGTGTTGGTCGGCTGAGTATCCCCGCCCGGCTTCAAACTCAACGGGCCCGCATAGGGGGAATACAGCGCCGACTGATGTTGCAGGATGAAGGTGTACTGCGCCGCGAGCACGCCCGGGTAAAATGAATCCGGACCGACCAGATCGGTTTCCGATGCCGTGGTGAGGGAGGCGGGCGGCGCCGCTGCCTGCGAACCAGGGGCAGCCGCGGCAGCCGCCGCAGCCGTCGCAGCCGTCGCAGCCCCCGCGGGCGTCGGCGGCGCTGCCGCCCGAGCTCCCGGCGGAGCGAGCGCGCACACCCACAGGGCGATCCGCAGGCAAGTCCACTTCATCCGCAGGCTCGGTCTCGGCGCGCTCTTGCACTGACGCGTCTATACCACAGCTACCCCTCCATCACGGAAGCAGCGCGGATCGCGAGCTGCGCCGCCGCGCGCACTCGCGCCGGCCCACGGCGGCCGACAGGGGGCTGTCGGATACGTAGACGCTGCCCAGCAGGCTCGCGCCGGCTCACCGTGCCCGGGCTGACGTGACCGCCGGTGCGAGACCTGATCCAGGCCTCGATGGCATCCCTGGGCATCACCCAGGATCCGTCGGGGGCCGTCAGCAGGCAGTCCTCGGCGAACTTGCTGGCGAGCGTCACGGCACGCCGGCAGGTGGTTCCCACGGCCGCCCGGTAATCCCGCTCGGCCAGGACCATCGTCAGCAGATTGACCGCCAGCGTCACCATCGCCGTGGATGGCGTGCGCGTGCATGCCATCGGAACCGAGCGGTACAGCCATACACGCTGCGCGAAATTGAAGTGCTGCCGGCCGGCGCGGTCGATCCGGCAGCGAAACTCCTGATGAGGCCTGGGCATCGGTGGGGTTGGGGGCGTGGCGCGCCTGGGAGTGGATCAAAGGCCCATTGTGCAGAACATATGCCATAATTATGGCATGTCAATATGCAATAATTGTGGCACTATATACCCTGGTTAATGCGTAATGACTGCGATCGATGAATCCGCACGGGTTGGTCGTAGGGGAAAGGTGACGCGCCCCGGAGGCGTATACGCGGACAATCCGCGTTCGGTTGTGACTGGGACCAGCTCCCGGGCAGCCATAGCCAGAGCGGCCATGGTGGCGATCGAACCCTTGGTACAGCTGTTCCTCGAGCTCGGAATCAGTAGTCCGGAGGCAGAGAGCCTGCTACGGGGCTTGTTCGTGCACAAATCGCGGCAGTGGCTGGCGAGCCAGGGGGACGGCTCCGATCCGTCGGACGTTCGAGTAGCACTCGTCACAGGGGTGCATCGCAACTTTGTACGCCGCCTCCTGCGCGAACCCCCGAGGATCGCGGAGACGCGCCAGCGCAAGGGACATGCAGCGACCAGGCTGCTGCGGGCCTGGTACTCAGACGTAAGATATCTCGATAGTAGCGGCAAACCACGGGACTTACCCGAGAAAGGACCATCCCCCAGTTTCGAGACACTTGCGCGTGCTTATCTACGCGGCCCCACACCAGGGGTTATCTTGCGGGAGCTGTTGCGGACACGTGCCGTCGAGCGACTAACCGAGCAGCGCGTGCGGGCCTGCAGCCGCTACGTGCGCGCGCCGGGGTTGAGCCTGCCCAACATCAGAGAGATAGGCGTACGCTCAAAGCAGCTAATCGAGACCCTGACGGCCAACCTGCGTGGTCCTCGCGATGCTCTCTTCTGCGATTCGATGTCTAGCATCGACGTCGCCGAGACTAGAGCGCCGGTCGTGCATGAGGTCATCAACCGTCGCGCGACCGCCTTCCTGCGGTCCTTGGAAGCCGAGCTGGCATCTGAGCGCAGTTATCACTCCAGATCTCGCGGCGCGAGACGAGTTCGCCTATCGGTGACGGTCTTCGAGGCGAAGGGGTGACCACGTATGGCGAGAGGCACGGCAATGAACAAAAGGGGAATGGGGTCTAGGCGCTTCCCTAATCGCGGTGCCGAACACCTCCATGTCGATCTGGCTCGCGAGATGTTGCGCGTCTGCATCGACACACTAAAGAGGCACGGGATAACGGAGAGAAAACTACGCTGGTTGGTTAAGGATATCGGAGCATCCAACAGCGATATTCCGGCTAGCACGAGGCTATTTCAGGATATCTCCGATCTCGGCAAATTGGTCAACGAATGGGCGGAAAACTGCTTGTATGTCGATGGGTCTGGGCGCCCTAGAGTCATTCCCATCGTCGGTTCAGCGCCCAGCTTATCTGCCCTTGTTCGAACGTATTTCCCGCGCCGACTGGTAAGAGAGATCCTGCGGATAGGCGTTGAAACGAAGGTACTTGAACGCGTGGGCCCTCAGCACGTGGGCCACTTGGGCGCCTGCGTCCTGCTAACAGGAAACCAAACCCTGCTGCTTGCCCATGCTATTCGTTCGATCAAATGGTTCCTGAGTACCACCTATTACAACGCTCGAACTCCCGATGAAGCCGGGCCGGCCCGCCCGGAGAGGCAAGCGTTCGCCGAACTGTCAGAGAGTGACTTCAACGATTTTCAGAACGTAATGCGCGAACCGATCGTGAGCCTGACAGAAATGTGTAATCGGTGGCTGATGGCCCGCTCAGTCACCAGGCCAGATGTGGTGGGAAAAAAAATCATAATGGGCGTTCAAGCTTATATATTCAAAGACATTTAATGCCCTATGGCGAGCTCGTCTGCGGCTTAGTCATTAGGGCAACGGAATGCCAGCGGCTGCCCGTTAGCTTTACCGCCCCGCGGTGAGCGGCAGACATGCCGCAACTTCCCTCAGGGAACCCCCGCTTACTTCCCCCGACCGACGTAACCACGCAATTCTGTTGACATAAGTGCGCCTTACGGCATATTGTTATTCTCGTAGGATTAATACTGTGGCGTGCATCTCACTTGGCCTCTTGACGAAGGGTGTCTTTTCTGGTCTCGACCGAAAAAGAAAAGAAGGTGGAAGGGGAGGCCTTCCTAGACGCAATTGAAGCCCTTTTGCGTCCGCTGATGCCCGTGGTCCTCAGCTATGGCGTCACAGCCCAGGACATCGGGGAAGTGTTTCGAACGCTTTATCTCGAGACGCTAACCGAAAAGCTGAGGGAGCAAGGTCGACCGGCTACAGCCCCGCGCTTGGCTCTCATGGCGGGGCTTAATCGGGGTGAGGTCGACGCTCTGCTTTCGAGGCGCGCCGTAAAACGGCGACTCCGCGCTCGAAGCTCACGCAAGCTGGATGAATTGACGAGGGTGCTGTCGACTTGGCACGACGATACGAAATTCAGTACGCCGTATGGCGCACCACTTGACCTATCTCTCAGGCCTGAGCGCGGATTTAAGACGTTCAATGAACTCGTAGAGGCAGCGGGAGCGAGTAGCGATGTCGGCTTGATCTTGGACGAGTTACTGGCGGCCGGTTGTGTCGAAGTACATGTAGAGAAATTCATACGCTGCGTCAGCCGAGTTTTTATTCCGGCGGGCGTTGATTCGTTTCAAATCGCTCGTATGGGCCGCTACGTCGGCGCACTCATTGACACCTTTGTTTACAACCTCATGAGGAAGGCCGACCAGCCTTCCTACTACGAGGTCGTTGTCTCCACCAGTGGGCCGGTCAAGCGCGAGTTTCGCGACGCGATACTGAAGTACATACATACCCGCTTACAGCCGGTATTGGAGGACATGGATCGGTGGCTTGAGTCTCACGAAGTCGAGTTCCGCGATACCCGCGGCGTGCGCTTTGGACTGGGCACATTTTTCTTTGAAGAAGCGCGGAACGAATCTGAAATTGAAGGGAAACAAATCGCCAACGCAAGTTAGGGGTCCTTTTAGCTGAGGGATATTGGGAGAAGAACTTATGAGACGAGAAATCGGAGCGTCACTGGCTGTCGGCGCACTTATGGTTGCGGCGGCGTTTACGTGTGCGAATGCGAATGCTGGCAGAGAGCTTTTGTTCTCCGCTCCTATTCAGCAGTTCGACAGGACAACAGACACAATCACTGTTCTCGGCCAGAAATTTCAGGCGCAATCCGATCAATTGAGTGTCGGACAGATTGTTAACGTATATGGAGTCTTGAACCAGGACGGGACCATAACGAACGCTGTTGTTGAGGCGACCCCTTCGTATGGAGCTAATGGAGATCCGGTATTTATTAAGGGGGTTGTAACTGACGTTGACTCCCTTCTGGGGCGCGCCGAAGTCGATGGGCTTACTGTTGACTTCACCTCGCAGCTTGGAAATCCACAGTTCGTTGCTCCATCAACCGGTGACGTAATTGCGGTTGCGGGTTCTGAGCCGGTCGCCAAAGGCTTACTCGTCGCGATCGCCACTGGCGACCGTGCATATGAAATGGGAATTACAGCCGGCGGGACAAGCACCGCGGGCTTCGGCGGCGTGAACGTGTCCGCTACGAGCTTGATTGCATCGGGCACCAGCTTGAGCGGCGGCGCTACGGCCGCAGCCGGTGGCATGAGCGGCGGTGGTACGGCTGCAGCTAGTGGCATGAGCGGCGGTGGTACGGCTGCAGCTGGTGGCATGAGCGGTGGTGGTACGGCGGCGGTAACTGGCGGCGGCTTCCACGTCCGTTAGTCCAAGTTCTGCCCGGTCGAATCTACGGGTTCTGCAGCCACGCGCTGCAGGACCCGTTTTCGTTTCAGACCCTGGTTCCGTGCTCAGGTGAGGTTGAGCAGATCTTCCGGCTGATCGATGTCCACCGCCGCTTCCGGAAGCGCCAGCCGGGTGACGTGGTCGGCGTGACGTAAAATCAATGCGCGTGCGCCCTGGTCCCCGCGTAGTGCGCACAATTCGCTGAAGCACCAGCGGGGAAAGATGGCGGGTACCCCTGTGGTACCCTCATATTGCGAGGCGACGATCCGCTTCGGTTGCCGTCGCCAGACGCTGACGAGGCGGTTCAGCTGCGCGGCAGCGACCAGAGGCTGGTCGGCGAGCACTATCAGGACGCCGTCGCAGGCGCCCGGCAGAGCGCGTACGGCAGCGCGCAGTGAGCTCGCAATGCCTTCACGCCATTCGCGATTCACCAGCACGGTGGCACGCCCGGGTGGCAGCACCTCCACGACATCCGCCGCATGTGCCCCCACCACAACCGTAATGGTGGTGGCGGTGACTTCATGGGCGGTAGCGAGCACCCTTTGCAGCAGAGTTTGACCCTGGAATCTCGCCAGCTGCTTGGGGGATCCGAAACGTGTCGAGGCTCCGGCCGCCAGTACCACGCAATTTAGGCTGAGGGCGTCCCGGCGACTCACGCGCTCTCGCCGACGGCAGGGTTGCCGATTCCCGCCACGGGTGCCATGCACCTGGCGGAGTCGTTTAGCAGGCTTAAGGGCCTCCAGGTCGTGTCTCCGGCGAGAAACCCCTGGATCTCTGCGACGATCGCCAAAGCGATGGCCTCGGGCGACGCCGCGCCCAGGTCCAAGCCCACGGGCGCACGCAGCCGCGGTTGCAATCGGGCAGCGGCGGCGGCACCGAGCTCCTGAAGCAGTCGATCGCGGCGTGAGGCGGGCCCGAGCAGACCGACGTACGGGACCTCGCTCGCGGCGAGCACCCGCAGGTACGCCAGGTCGCTGAGCAGATGGTGGCTCATGACCACGGCCGCATCGAATGCCCCATCGCCTCGCCGCAGCAACTCCGACAGCGCTCCGACGCCGCCATCGAGTACGGCGTCTGCACTCTCGAAGCGCGCGGCCTGGGCGTAATGACTGCGATGGTCCACGACGGTCAGGCTCCAGCCCAGAAACGTGACCAGCTGCGCCAGGGGCAGTGCATCCGCTCCCGCCCCCATCAGCAGCACGCGTGGCGGAGCCGATTGGTTCAGTACCAGCAGGTCAGTGCCGGGCAACGCCTGCGTGAGCAGCCGGTTCTCCTGTCCCGCGGGGAGCCGCGCTGCGAATCGGCGCAGCGCATCCGCCCCCGCCGCGCCCGGCTCGCCGAAGGGCTCGCCGTCGCCGAGGAAAATGCCAGTCCCCGGTGGCGAGCCGCCGGCCGCTCGGACGATCAGTAACAGTCGCAGTGGGCAGCGAGCCGCCCACGCCTCGGTCATACGGAGCAGGGGCTGCCAGGCCGTCGACGCGTCAAGGCGCTGCAGCAGGATCTCCATGTCACCCTCGCAGCCGGAGCCCAACCCGAACAGCAGCTCGTCTGAGCTGCGCATGTCATAGCGCACGACTTCCGCCGAGCCATCGGTGAGTACGCGTTTTGCCCGCTCGCTCAGATCGCCCTCCAGACACCCGCCCGAAAGTAGCCCGGCGTACTCGCCACCGCGCGCGATCAGCATCTGCGCGCCCGGCTTGGTGTAGGTCGGCCCGGCTGTGTGCACGACCGTGGCAAGCACCATGGCTTCGGCGCGGGCGTGTTCTCGCTGAAACAGCGGCAGTAGTCGTTGCAGCGAGGTGCTCATATTCGTTGTTGCCGCGCGAGCGCAGATCGACTTATCTTGCCACCGATGTCGGCCGGAAGTCGCGTCCTTGACTTGACAGCAGGTGACCCTCAACATTCCCTCGCTTCCTGCACGGAGCGGGAATAGCTCAGTTGGTAGAGCGCAACCTTGCCAAGGTTGAGGTCGCGAGTTCGAGCCTCGTTTCCCGCTCCAGATTTCCTGATCCCCGGCTAGGTGGCAGAGTGGTCATGCAGCGGCCTGCAAAGCCGTGGACGCCGGTTCGATTCCGACCCTAGCCTCGCTTACCCCTTCGGTAGCCTCCACATCCGGTCCGCTTCTCTACCCCTAAGTCACTGAATTTACACAGATCGAGTGCCCGCGGTCACCGGCTGCGAGCCGCGGGCCCCGTGCCTCTATCGGTCTCGCCGCACATCGGTTTGCTCGCCACGTGTACCCCGAATTGCGCTTTTGCGGCTGCCCGCTCGCAGTCGCAATCGGATACACCGCCCGCTACCGCATGACGCAGGGTAGCTCTCAATTTGCGGCGCGTCGGAGAGCCGCTTACCTGGCCAACGCCAGAGAGATGCGCAGAATGGCCGAGGGCACGCACTCGCCGGAACTGCGAGAGGGCTTCATGCGTCTGGCTGTCCTGTATGAAGAGCTGGCCGAATACGTGGCCAACACCGGCGATGCCAGCCCCGATGGTGCCGGTCCCAGCGGACCGGACCGGCCCTCATAGCTCCGCCGACTCTGCCTGCTGCACCAGCGGGATCCAGATCCCGGGCTCGTCCACCGGCGCGTTGTACGGCAGGTTACAGAGCTGCATGCCCGCCGCGGCATTGAGAGCGATGATGGGCTGGCGCGGATAGTTCGCCCTGATGAACTGCACCATCTCCACCCGCGTCGCCTCGGGAGCGTTGTGCCCGATGATGAACAAATCGTACCGCGGCCAGGACACCAGCACGTCCTTGGCGGCCTGGTTGCCCAGGACCGATTGCACCTCATAACCCCGCTCGCGCAGCAGTGAGGCCCGCAGGTACATCTCACTCTGGTCGTCGTAGGCGATCTGGAAAATGCGCTTGCTCGTCGGCGGTGTGCCCGTCGGTCGTGATGGCATGGGAAGTCGGTGGCTTGCGTTTATTGTTGGTACGGAAAATAGCGCACCAACATTAAAACTGTCCGTCTTGCATCAAACTGCGGGCGACCGAAGCAGCCGCCCCGGATGACTGCTGCCGCCGAGCCAGTGCGCCTACAACGAGGCCCCCGCCACCAGAACCACCGCCGTGATCACGATCATGCACGCCAGGCCCATGCGCATCATGAGGTCGTTTCGGCGCCAATCGATCACCAGTTCGGCCGCCGCCATGATCGCGCACGCCGCCAGCAGGATCGTCGTCACCAGCATTCCACCGCTCATGCTCTTACCTCGACAGGGCACACATCACGCAGAAATCCCGGCGTGAATCGGGTCGCCCGTCAGTCTATCAGGGCCGGCCCATCGCGCCGATCGCTCACCAGGGTCAGCGGAACCATACGCCGTGCAAATCCACATCACTCGGTCATTGTAATGGGAGTAACATGGAATTAACATAAACCGGCGACCGGCGACCGGCGACCGGCGACCGGCGACCGGCGACCGGCGACCGGCGGGTCGGCGGGGTGATCGCCGCCGCTCGCTAACCCGTGGCCGCCTCTGCGGTCAGGGCCGTATGCGCATCCATGACCCTCGCGGCATAGACGAGGGCGGCCCCCGCGTTGATGCTCACGGCCACGCCCAGGGCTTCCATGATCTCCTCGCGGGATGCGCCGTGCTTCACGGCCGCATCGACGTGCACCGTGATACATCCGTCGCATTGGCGCGTGACCGCCACAGCGAGCGCGATCAATTCGCGTGTCTTGCCGTCGAGGTGGCCTGTCTTGGCGCCCGCGCCGCCGAGCTGTGCGTAGCCACGCACGGTATCGGGACTGAGCCTGGCCATGTCCGCGACGGTGGCCGCGAGCTGTTTGCGGTATTCATTCCAGTCGAGCATCATGACGGGCCTCCTTGATAGATCGATTCATCATATCCGGCAACGACGCAGCGCACCGCAGGCAGACGCGTCGCGGGCAGAGGCGTCGCGGACATCGCCGCGGCTGGGGCCGTGGCCCGAGCGGCCAGTGCGGACGTGGCGAAATCGGTAGACGCAGCAGACTTAAAATCTGCTTCCTCAAAAGGGAGTGTGGGTTCGAGTCCCGCCGTCCGCACCATGGGCCGCTGCGGCCGCCCGTCATTGACCATGATCCGGTGAGCGAGCATCTCCTGAGCGAGCGCGGCGGATGAGCGGGCCGCGGGCCGAGGACGGGGTGGAAGCCGCGGGTGCGCTGCGAGCCGAGGATCTGCATCTGTGGCGCGGCGAGCAGCACGTGCTGCGCGGGCTGAGCTTCGAGCTGTCGGCCGGGCAGTGTCTGCAGGTCACCGGACCCAACGGCTCGGGCAAGACGAGCCTGCTGCGCGCGCTGTGCGGACTGATCCCGCTGGAGTCCGGTCGCGTATTCTGGCGGGGACGCGACGTGGCCGCCGCCCGCGACGTCTTTCACTCACAGATCGATTACCTCGGGCACGAGAGCGGGCTCAAGGCCGACCTGAGCGCGCGCGAGAACCTGCGGTACGCCGTGCGCTTGCGCCGCGCCGTCGGGTCCGCCGAGATTGCCGCGGCGCTGAGTCTGGCCGGAGTGCCCGACACGGGCAGCGCCCAACTGCGCCATCTGTCCGCCGGACAGCGTCGACGCGTCGCACTGGCGCGGCTGCTGCTCAGCGGCGCCGCCCTGTGGATTCTCGACGAGCCTGGGGTGAACCTGGATTCACGCGGACAGGAGCTGCTGGGGAGATTGATCAGCCAGCAGCTCTCGCGCGGCGGCTCCGCCGTGGTCGCCACGCATCAACCGCTGGTGTTGATGGCCGCGCAGCCGCTGTCATTGGCGTTACAATGAGCGCCGAGCAACGCCAGGCCGCAGTGACCGGCCCCGAAGGCGGTCCAGCGGGCGCCGCGGGTCCTGCGGGTGCCGCGGGTCCTGCGGGGCTCGTCGGCGTGGCTGGCCCGGAGCGCCTGCCGGACAGGAGCGCATCGGAGACGCCCGCCGCGCCGGCCGGGCCGGCCGGGCCGGTGGGTGCGGCGCTGGCACTGATGCAGCGCGATCTGCGGGTGGCGCTGCGGCGACCGGGCGATACGCTGCAGCCCCTGGGGTTCTTCGTGGTGGTCACGACGCTGTTTCCGTTGGCATTACAGCCGGAGATGTCGCTGCTTCGCGACATTGCTCCGGCGGCACTGTGGGTGGGAGCTCTGCTGGCCTCGCTGTTGGCCCTGGATTTGCTGTTTCGTGAAGATGCTCAGGACGGTACGCTCGAGCAGCTGGCACTCTGTGGTCAACCCCTGACGGGGCTGCTGCTGGCGAAGACTGCCGTGCACTGGCTGTTGACCGGATTACCCCTGGTGCTGATCGCGCCGCTGGCTGCGGGCGCACTGGGCGCATCGGGCGGCGCGATTCCCGGCATCCTCGAGTCGCTGCTGCTCGGGACCGTGACCCTCAGCCTGATCGGGGCGGTGGGCGCGGGCCTGACGATGGGCATCAAGCGCAACGGATCGCTTCTTGCCCTGTTGGTGTTGCCGTTGGCCGTGCCGGTGCTGATCTTCGGCGCCCGTGCGACGCAGCTGGCGATTGCCGGCGAGTCGCTGGCCGCGCCGCTGTACCTGCTCGGCGCGATGGCGGTATTGGCCGTGACGCTCGCTCCGTGGGCGGTCGCCGCCGCGGTGCGGATCGGTTTGGAGTAGACATGGCGTGGGTTTGGTTTCATCGCTTTGGATCGCCGCCGTACCTCTACCGGGTGGCGGGCCGCCTCACGCCCTGGTTCGCATGGCCGGCGCTGGTCCTCTGTCTGACCGGCCTTGTCTGGGGACTGGGCTTTTCGCCGCCCGACTATCGACAGGGTGATGGCTGGCGCATCCTGCTGGTGCACGTTCCGTGCGCCTTTCTGTCCATGGAGGTCTTTGTGGCGATGGCCATCAGCGCCGCCGTCGGGCTGATCTGGCGCATGAAGGCCGCGCATGCCGTGGCTGCCAGCTGTGCGACGCTGGGGGCCTCCTTTACGGTGGTGACCCTGGGTACGGGCATGCTGTGGGGCAAGCCGATGTGGGGCACCTATTGGGCCTGGGATCCGCGTCTGACCTCGGAACTTCTGCTGCTGTTCCTCTATCTAGGTTATATAGGCCTGCGCAGCGGCTTCGACGACACGGCGCGCGCTGACCGGGCCAGCGCGGTGCTCGCGATCGTAGGGGTCGTGGACGTGCCGATCATTTACTACTCGGTGGTGTGGTGGAACTCGCTGCACCAGGGCTCGAAGCTGATCGGTGAGGGCGGCATTGCCGCACCGTCGATGTGGGTCCCGGTGGTGATCACGATCGTGGGCTTTGAGCTCTACTTCATCGCGCTGCTGCTGATCCGCGTTCGCGGCGAGATCCTGCGCCGCGAGCGCAATGCATCCTGGGTTGCCGAGGCGCTCGGTCTTGTCCCGCCGGCCCCGCCGGCAGTGGGTTCGGGATCAGCGTCCGCCCCGATATCGGGACCGACGGCGGGGCCCAAGCCCGCAGCGATTCACCCGGCGTACAGGGGGTCCAGCCCCGCATGATGCATTTCCTGGCAATGGGTGGCTACGCGCGCTTCGTCTGGCCGGCATTTGCGCTGGCCCTGGTGGTCATGATGCTCAATATCGTCTGGGCGCGCGGCAGCCTGCGTGCCGCACAGGCCGAGGCCCGGCGGCGCGTGCTATCGATGCGAGAGGCTTATGGCACTGCGCCCCAGGACCGTGGAGCGCAGCGATGACCCCTACGCGCCGCAGGCGACTTGTGTGGGTCATCGGGATTCTGGCCGGCGTGGGGCTCGCCAGCGCGCTGGCGCTGCGCGCCTTCCAGCAGAACGTCACCTTCTACTTTGACCCGAGCAAGATCGCCGCCGGCGAGGTGAAGCCCGGCGAAGCCTTCCGGCTCGGCGGCCTGGTGCAGAAGGGCAGCTTGGTGCGCACCCCCGGTACGCTGCAGGTGCGCTTCGTGGTCACCGACTTCAGGCACAGCGTCTCGGTGCGCTACGACAAGGTGCTGCCGGACCTGTTCCGCGAGGGCGCCGGCGTGGTGGCACACGGCCGCCTGAATGCGCAGGGCGTATTCATCGCCGATGACGTGCTTGCCAAGCACGACTCCAATTACATGCCCCCGCCGGTCGCGCGCTCGCTGGAGCAGGCGGCCGCCTCGGGCGCGCCCGGAGCCGCGTCTGCGGTGGCGGCGGTGGCCGGGGGTGCCCGCTGATGGTCGTCGAGCTCGGTCACTACGCGCTGATTCTCGCGATGCTGCTGGCCGCCGCGCAGGCCTTCTTCGGGCTCGCCGGTCCCGCCTACGCTCGCCCGCGCTGGATGGCGGCGGCATCCTCCGCGGCCTGCGGCCAGTTCGTGTTCGTGGCGCTCGCGGTCGCGACGATGATCCATGCCTTCGTCACGGACGATTTCTCGGTGCGCTACGTGGCCGAGAACTCCAACTCGGCGCTGCCGCTGTTCTACCGTATCACCGCGCTCTGGGGTGCTCACGAGGGCTCGATGCTGCTGTGGATCCTGGTGCTGGCGCTGTGGACCGTGGCGGTGGTGGCGCGCGTACGCTACCTGCCGCAGCCCTTCGGGGCGCGCGTGCTGGGCGTGCTCGGCCTGCTCAGCTGCGGCTTTCTGCTGTTCACACTGACCACTTCCAGTCCCTTCGCGCGCCTGTTCCCGGTGCCGCCGGACGGCAACAGCCTGAACCCGCTGCTGCAGGATCCGGCTTTCGCCGTGCACCCGCCGGTGCTCTACACCGGCTACGTCGGCTTCAGCGTCAGCTTCGCCTTCGCCTGCGCGGCAATGATCGAGGGACGGCGCGACTCGCTGTGGGCGCGCTGGATGCGGCCGTGGACCGTGATGGCCTGGGCGTGCCTCGCCTGCGGCATCGCGCTGGGCAGCTGGTGGGCGTACTACGAGCTCGGCTGGGGCGGCTTCTGGTCGTGGGATCCGGTCGAGAATGCCTCGTTCATGCCCTGGCTGGTCGGCACCGGGCTGATCCATTCGCTGATCGTCACGGAGAAGCGCGGGCTGTTCAAGAGCTGGACGCTGCTGCTGGCGCTCGCGGCCTTCTCGCTGAGCCTGCTGGGCACGTTCCTGGTGCGCTCCGGGGTGCTGACCTCGGTGCATTCATTTGCCGCGGACCCCTCACGCGGGGTGTTCATTCTCGCCTTTCTGCTGCTGGTCATCGGCGGAGCGCTGACGCTGTACACGTTCCGCGCTCCCACGATGCAGTCGAGCGCCGGCTTCGAGCTGCTGTCGCGTGAATCCTTCCTGCTGTTCAACAACATCCTGCTGGTGATCGCGGCCGCGGTGGTGCTGGCCGGCACGCTCGCCCCGCAGGTCGCGCAGACCTTCAATCTCGGCACCCTGTCGGTGGGCCCACCGTACTTCAATCCGAGCTTCTTCGTGCCGACGCTGCCCCTGCTGGCGCTGCTCGCGCTCGGCATCCACAGCCGCTGGAGACGCGGCGGGCTGTCGGCCGCACGCCGCGTGCTCACGCTCACGTTCATCGCCGCCGTGGCGCTCGCGCTGGTGGCGGCGTTCGCCATCTACGGCCATCCGCTGGTGCTCACGCCCGTGGGCGCCACGCTCGGCCTGTGGATCATCCTCTCCTCGCTGGTGGATCCGATCGACCGGCTGCGCCGGCGCCTGAGCCTCTCGCCGAGCGTCCTCGGCATGACAGTGGCGCACATCGGCCTCGGCGTCTTCGTGCTCGGCATCACCTTCGTGCAGAGCAACAGCATCGAGCGCGACGTGGCTCTCAAGCCCGGCCAGGCCGCGCAGGTCGGCGACTACCTGTTCCGCTACGAGGGCGTGCGCCGGATCAGCGGCCCGAATTTCGATGCGTCGCGCGCCACGATCGTGGTCACGCGGCAGGGCGCCCCGGTGACCACGCTGTACCCGGAAAAGCGGCAGTACTGGGTGCAGGACGCCGTGCAGACCAAGGCGGCGATCGCGGGCGCCGTGCATCGAGATCTGCTCGCGACGCTCGGCGATGACGTGGGCGGCGGAGCCTGGAGCCTGCGCCTGCAGTACCGCCCGATGGTGCGCCTGATCTGGCTGGGCGGGTTGATCATGGCCCTGGGCGGGATCATCGCGGTGATCGGCCGTCGCCAGCGCGGTCCGATACCCGCCTGGGCTGCGCAGACCGGCGCAGGTTCAACGGGCGCAGGTGCCGGCCCGGCCGGTGGCCCGGTGCCCGCCGGCGGCGTGGCGCGTACCGCCACCGCGGCGCCACTGGCGGCTCCCCGCCGGGACCTCGCATGAGGCGCAGATGAACGAGGTGCCCATGAAACGCTATCGCTTCGCCTTGCCGTTGGCCGGCTTCGGGCTGCTGCTGGTCGTGCTCGTGGCCGGACTGATGCATCTGCCCGAGAAGGGCTACATTCCCTCTCCGCTGATCGGTAAGGCTGCGCCGCAGTTTTCGCTTCCGAGCCTGTACAGCGGCCAGGGACCGGTCGACAGCGGCGAGCTCAAGGGTCACTGGTCGCTGGTCAACGTGTGGGGCAGCTGGTGCGCCACCTGCCGCGACGAGCACCCGACGCTGCTGATGATCCATCAGCTCGAGCAGGAGCGCGTGCCGATCATCGGCATCGACTGGCACGACGATGATGCCGATGCGATGAACTGGTTGGGGCAGCTCGGCGATCCCTACGCACGCATCGGCGCGGACCGCGAAGGGCAGGTGGCGATCGCCTGGGGCGTCTACGGTGCGCCCGAGAGCTTCCTGGTCAATCCGCAGGGGATCGTAGTCTACAAGCAGGTCGGAGAGATCACCCCGCAGGTCTGGCGTGACCAGTTCCTCGCGCGCATCGACGCCAACGACCCGCAGGCCGCCGCGCGCGACGCGGCCGCACTGGCCGGCGGCGGCTGATGGACGGCGCCTGCGGCAACACGCTCCGGGGCGCAGCGCCGATCCGGACCGCACTGGCGCTGCCGCGTGCGCCGCGCGCACCGCGCGCACCGCTCACGTCGCTCGCGTCGCTCACTCTGCCGGTGCTGCTGCTCCTGATGCTGCTGGCGGCCCCGCGACCCGCCGCGGCCGTCGATGCCACCCCGCCGATGCCGACTGCGCAGCTGCAGCAGCGCTACCTCGCCCTCACGCACGAGTTCCGCTGCATGCAGTGCCAGGACGAATCGCTCGCCGACTCGGAGGTGAACCTCGCGGGGGACATGCGCCTGCTGGTGCATGATCTGCTGCTGCAGGGCAAGACCGATCAGCAGGTGCGCGCGTACATGGTGTCGCGTTACGGCGAATTCATCCTCATGAAGCCCCCGGTCGACTGGCGCAATGCCTGGCTGTGGAGCGCGCCGGCCGTGCTGATGCTGATCGGTATCCTGGTGGCCTGGCGCGTCGTGAGCGCTCGCACCCGCCTGGTCGAGCAGGACGACACCGAGATACCGGATGAGGCGGAGATCGACGAGACACCGCCGGGCCAGACGGTACGCTCATGATCACGTTTGTCATTGCCGCGGCACTGCTGGCGCTGCTCGCCGTGCTGTTCGTGATCCTGCCGCTGCTGCGCGGCCGGTCGTCCATCCCACCGGCGGGTGCCGCGGCAGCGCTCGTGGGGATCGTGCTGATCACCGTGAGCGCGGTGCTGTATGCGGTGCTCGGCGACCCGGCGGGCGTGCGCCTTGCGGCCGCCAGCCAGGGCGACCGGGACATCCCCCGGCTGGCGCGCGAGGTGGAGGATCGGCCCGATGACTTCAGCGCGTGGTTGCAGCTCGGCGGCGCCTATGGTGCCAGCGGCCAGTACCCGGCTGCGCTGCACGCCTATCAGCGCGCCAACGATCTGGCCGACGGCACCAGCGCCGCGGCACTGTCCGGCATGGGAGAGTCCCTGCTGCTCGCGCAGGGACTGCAGACCGGCAGCGCGCAGACCCAGCGGGCCGCCGCGTTCTTCGATCGCGCCCTGAAGATCGATCCCGCCTCTCCCAAGGGTCTGTACTACAGCGGGCTGCTCGCCTATCAGGGCGGGCAGCTGGACCTGGCGCGCAAGCGCTTCGCGGCCTTGATGACGATCACGCCGCCGCCGCCGCTGAACGTGCGCGCCGCTCTGCAGAAGATGATCGATCTGATCGACACGCAGATGCATCCGCCGGTCGACGCCGCCACCGAGATCCGTCTGCACGTGTCGCTCGCTCCGCGGCTGGCCAGCCACGTGCCCGCCAATGCATCGCTGTTCGTGTTCGTGCAGGCGCCGGGCGGCGGCCCGCCCCTGGCGGTCAAGCGCACCAGCACCAGCCTGCCGCAGGATGTGGTGCTGTCGGCCGATGACGCCATGATCAAGCAGCGCGCCGTGCAGCCCGGACAGAAGGTCACCGTGGTGGCGCGCATCTCCGCCTCGGGCAGCCCCTTGCCGCAGCCCGGCGACCTCTACGGCCAGATCGAGTACATCGCCGGCAAGACCGGCCCGCGCCCGTTGCAGATCGACCGGCTCACCCCCGCGGGCGCGAGCGGCAGCCCGGACGGCAGCGCTGGGCCGCCTGATCCCCCTCATCCCCCCTGATCTCCCAGCGGTAAGGCATCTCCCATCAGTCAGGCCGCTGCGGGGCGTCGCTGCGATTCCACCAGCCGCCGCCGAGCGCCTGAAATAATGCGGCGGCATCGGCATAGCGCGCAGCTTGTGCCTGCACCAGGCCCAGCAGCGCCTGCTGGTAGGTCTGCTCGGCGGTCAGCAGCGACAGATAGCTGATCGCGCCGACGTGGAACTGTCGCTGCGAGGCGGCCAGGCTGTCGGCGGCCGCGCGGGCCGCCACGGCCTCGGCTTCCAGTTCCTCCGCGTCCAGCTGCAGCGCGTGCAGCACGTCGGCCACGTTCTGGAACGCGCTGAGCACGGTTTGGCGGTACTGAGCGGCCGCCGCCTGCAGAGCATCCACGGCTGCGCGGCGCTGAAAATACAGCTTACCTCCCTCGAACAGCGGCTGCGTGAGGCCGAGGCCGAGGTTATATGCCAGCGTGCCGGGAGCAAACAGAGGGCCGACGCTTTCACTGCCGAACGCACCGGTCAGTGACAGCTGTGGCAGCAGCGCCGCGGTGGCCACGCCGACCTGTGCGCTGGCCGCCTGCAGCAGTGCCTCGGCGGCGCGGATATCAGGGCGCTGCTGCACCAGGCGGGAGGGCAGACTGACCGGCAGCGTCGCTGGCAGCTGCAGCGAAGAGAGCTCGAAGGTCTGCGTGAGCTGCTGGCTCGGCAAGCGCCCCAGGTAGGCGGTCAGCTCATCGCGCGTCTGTGCGAGCTGCTTCTGCAAGGGTGCCAGCTGCGCGCGCGTCTGTGCGAGTGCCGCGGCCTGCGCCAGCACGGCGGTATCGGCCACGGCACCGCTCGCGAATTCGCGCTGCTGACCGGCCAGCTCCTGCGCCTCGATGGCGATGATCTGCTCGGTGGCGTCGATCTGGCCGCGCAGCGAGGCCTCCTCGATCGCCGCGGCCACCACGTTGGTGGTCAACGTCAGATAGCTCGCCTCCAACTCGAAGCGCTGGTAATCGGTCTGCGCGCTCAGCGCTTCGATCTGCCGGCGCTCACCGCCCCACAGGTCGAACAGGTACGAGACGCTCACCGAGGCGCTGTTCAGCGTGAACAGCTCCGAGAGATTCGGTTGGCCGAATTCCGCGCCAGAGAGCTGTTCGCGCGTGACGGATGCCCCTGCGCTCAACGAGGGATACAGCGCGCCCCGGCCCGCGTACAGCTGGTCGCGCGCCTCGCGCAGGGACGCCTGCGCGGCCTGCAACGTGGGGTTGGCGCGCAGCGCCTGCTCGACGAGCGCATCGAGGGCCTGCGAGTGAAACAGCGTCCACCACTGTGCCGGGATGTCCATGCCCGAGACCAGCCGCTCCGCCAGCCCGCCGGCCACGGGTGCGCTCGCGGTCTGCGGCGGCAGGGCCGTGGGCGTGTAGCGGCTCACCGCCGGGGCCGCCGGTGAATGAAAATTCGGCCCGACGGCGCACGCGCTCAGCAGCAGTGCAAGCAGCGCCGGCGGTGCTCGCACTCCGGTGCTCATCGGGTGGTTGCCGGCGCGCGGCTGGCGCTATCGGGTATCGGCACGACGATGTCACTCGGGACGAGCTGCAGCAGATTGCTGGTAGCCACCCACTCACCTCGCTGCAGACCGTGGGTGACCTCCACCAGCGATCCGTAGTCGCTGCCGAGCGTGACATAGCGCTGCTGCACGCGGTTGTAGGCGCCGATGACGTAGACGTACTGGCCGAGCTGGTTGGACTGCACCGCTATCTGTGGGATCAACAGTGCGTCGGGTCGATCGGCGATATGCAGCCGCACGCGGATGAACTGTCCGGGCAGCAGGTGGTGGGTTGGATTGGCGATCGTGGCACGCGTTGTGATGGTACCGGTGCTCGGATTGACGGTGTTGTCCAGAAAGGTAACGTGCCCGAAGTAGGCAGGCGTGGTGGCATTGCCGAGCAGTACCTCGGTCGCGATCGGGTGCCGGGCCTGGGCCTGCTCGATCTGCAGTAGGTCGGAGTCGGGGGGGCTGAAAGTCGCGTAGATCGGATCGAGCTGTACCAGCGTGTTCAATGGCGTGCCGGCCACGGTGATCAGCGCGCCCTCGTACACCTGCGAGAGGCTCAGGCGGCCATCGAACGGCGCACGGATCGAGGTGTAGCTCAGGTTGAGCTGCGCCGTCTCGACGGCGGCGCGGTCGGCGGCCTGCGCGGCGGCATCCTGATCCACGGTGCTGGCCGCCAGCTGCAGAGTGTCGATCGAGACGTCGCCGGTCTTGGCGAGCCCTACGTCGCGATTGTGATTGGCGACGGCATAGACATGCGCCGCCGCGTCGCGCTGCGCCTGCGCCCGGGCCTGATCGAGCGCGGCCTGGTAGGTGCGCGGGTCGATCTGGTAGAGCAGCTGTCCCTTGTGCACGTCTGCGCCATCGGGTATCAGGCGCCGTGCCAGGTAACCGGTCACCTGCGCCTCGAGCACGACGCTGCGAATCGCAGCCGTGGTGCCCACGTATTCCAGGTACACGGGAACGGTCTGCTGCGTGACCGCTGCGACCGCGACGTCCAGCAGCGGCGGCCGTGCTGGCGCGGGCTGGCCGGCCGCCTGTCCACTACCCCGATCATGGATCAGCAGGAGCGTGACGAGCGCGCCGAGCAGCACGCCCGTGGCGACCATGAGGCCCGATCGCAGTTTACGGTTCATGCCGCGCTTCAGGCGGTACGCCGGGTTGCGGTGGTGGACCCTCCGCAGGGGGTGAGCCCGGCTCGTGGCGCGAGCCCGCACCGTGCCATAGCCGCTCGCGCGCCTGCTCGAGCACGGCATAGAACACCGGTACGAAACCCAGGCTCAGAAGGGTCGCGGCCAGCATGCCGCCGACCACCGTGGTGCCGATCGACTTGCGACTGGCAGCGCCGGCGCCGGCGGCCAGCGCCAGCGGCAGGGCTCCCAGGATGAACGCAAAGGCGGTCATCAGGATCGGCCGCAACCGCAGACGCACCGCTTCGCGCGCCGCCTCCACGATGGACATGCCCGCCGCGCGCCGGCGGCGTGCGAATTCCACGATCAGAATGGCGTTCTTGGCGGCCAGTCCCACCAGCAGCACGAACCCGATCTGCACGTAGACGTCCATCTGAATGCCCCGCAGCCGCAGCAGCAGCAACGCGCCGAACAACGCCAGGGGTACGGCCAGGATGATCATAAGGGGCATGGTCCAGCTCTCGTACTGCGCGGCGAGGAACAGGAACACGAACACCAGCGAGAGCATGAATACCAAGCCCTCGACGGCGCCGGCCTGCAGCTCCTGGTAGGAGAGGCCGGTCCACTCGTAGCCGAAGCCGGCGGGCAGGCTGCGCGCCGCATGCTCCATCGCGGCGATCGCCTGCCCGGAGCTGTAACCGGGGGCCGCATTGCCGGTGATCTCGGCCGCCAGATAGAGGTTGTAATGGGGCACCGTCTCGGGGCCGACCGCCGGCACCAGCCGGGCGATCGTGTCCAGCGGCACCATGGCGCCAGCGGCGTTGCGCGTGTAGAGGGCCGACAGATCGCTGCTCTTGGCGCGCGCGCCGTTCTGCGCCTGCAGCAGCACCTGGAAAGTGCGCCCGAAGAGCGTCACGTTGTTCACGTACAGCGATCCCAGATAAGTCTGCATCGTGTCGTAGACGTCCGAGAGGTTCAAGCCGAGCTGCTTGGCCTTGGCACGATCGATCTCGAAGTCGTATACGGGGGTATTGGCGCTGAAGCTGGAGAGCAGGCTCGAGCCGTCGATGGCCGGCTCGCGCCGCGCCTGCGCGAGGAAGGTCTGCACCGCCTGCGCGAGCGCCGCGCTGCCGCGCCCGGCGCGGTCCTCCAGCTCAAAGTCGAAACCGCCGAAGGTGCCGATGCCGCGGATCGCGGGCGGGTTGAGCACGTTGATCTTGGCGGCGGTGATGGCGGCGAAACGCCGGCGTGCCATGGCCATGAGCCGATCGACGCTCTCGGCCGCGCCGCGCACGTCCCAGGGCTTGAGGATGACGAACATCGCGGCGCTGTAGGAGTTGGTCGCGCGCGTCACGAAGTTGAAGCCCGTGACCGCATTGACCGCCTCTACCCCCGGCAGGCTTTCCATGAACTTGCGTTCCTGCGCGACCACGGCCTCGGTGCGTTGCAGGGATGCGCCGCCCGGCAGCGAGGTGAGGACGTAGAAATAGCCGTTGTCCTCATTGGGTACGAAAGTCGAGGGCACCGTCTCGAATAGCCAGTAGGTGACGCCCAGGCCCGCCGCGAAGATCAGCAGCGCCACCCATCGATGGCGGACGACGCCGACGACGGACTCGGTGTAACGGTGCCGCGACCACTCGAAGCCCTGATTGAACTTGCGGAACAGCAGGAAACGCGGCGGCGGCTGGCGGCGCAGGAGCACCGCGCACAGCGCGGGGCTCAGGGTCAGGGAATTGAACGCCGAGAACCCCACCGAGATCGCGATGGTGATCGCGAACTGGATGTACAGCCGGCCGGTGATGCCCGGTAAGAAGGCAATCGGCACGAACACGGCAGCAAGCACGGCGGAGGTTGCCACGATCGGTCCGGTCACCTCACCCATCGCCTTCTTCGCCGCGGCCATCGGCGCCAGGCCCGACTCGAGCTGCCGCTGCACGTTCTCGACGACCACGATCGCGTCATCGACAACCAGGCCAATTGCCAGCACCAGGCCAAGCAGCGTCAGGGTATTGAGCGAGAAGCCGACCACGTACATCACCATGAACGTCGCGATCAGCGAGACGGGAATGGCCACCGCCGGAATGATCGTCGCCCGCCAGCTTTGCAGGAACAGGTAGACCACCGCGATGACCAGCGCCAGCGCGATAGCCAGTGTCTTCATCACTTCCGATATCGACGCCGAGACGAACTCGGTGGTGTCGTAATTCGCGCTCCATGCGATGCCCGGCGGAAAGGTCCCGGCGAGCCGCGCCATCGTGTCCTTGACCAACCGGTCGAGCGAGAGTGTGTTGGCGGTGGGCAGCTGGAACACCGCGACCAGCACCGAGGGGTGCTCGTTGAGGTAGCCGCTCTCGGTGTACAGCTGGGCGCCCAGATCGGTGCGCGCCACGTCGCGCAGGTACACCGTGCCTGCAGCGCTCGTGCCGCCGGTGCTCGTGCCGGCGCGCAGCACGATGTTGCCGAACTGCTGGGCGTCGAGCAGCTGGCCCTGCGCGTTGATCTGGTAGTCGAACAGCGTGCCAGGCGGGGCCGGCGCCTCCCCGAGCTTGCCCGCGGCGACATACTGGTTCTGCTCGAGGATCGCATTGCGGACGTCGGTCGCGGTGATCCCCAGCTGCGCGAGCTTGTCGGGATCGAGCCAGATGCGGATCGCGTAGCGACGTTCGCCGAAGATGTTGACGTTGGCGACTCCCGGCAGGCGTTTGAGCTCGTCGACGATGTGCAGGTAGGCGTAGTTGCTCAGTGTGATCGGGTCAACTGAGTAGTCCGGTGAGTACAGGCTCACGATCAGCGTGAAGTTGGGGTTCTGCTTGAGGGTGGTGATGCCCGTCTGATTGACGATCGGCGGCAGCTGGCCGGTGGCCGCTGTCAGACGGTTCTCGGTGTCGACTGCACCGATGTCCACCGGGTAGCCGATGTTGAAGGTCACCAGTATCGTGGAGGTACCGTCATCGGCGCTCACGGAAGAGCTGTAGATCCCGCCTTGCACGCCGTTGATCTGCTCCTCGAGCGGCGTGGTGACGTTGTCGGCGACCACCTGGGCGCTGGCGCCGACGTACTGAGCGCTGACCTGCACCACGGGCGGCACGACGTCGGGCAGCTGCTCTACCGGTAGCAGCCGGTAGCCGATGAGCCCGGAGAGCACCATGACGATGGCGATCGCCGAAGCGAAAATCGGTCGCTCGATGAAGAAATTGACCATTGATCCTGACTGCGACCCTGGGGTCGGGGGTGGCCGGTTGATCGCGGTGGGGGCGGTTCGCGGCGCCTATTTCTACCAGAATGCGGTGCCAGCGTCGTGTCCCTCGCGCGCCGCGCAGCAAGCCCGCCCCACCCGTGAGGGTCCGATGGCGCCTCGGCGATCGGTCGAGCACCGGCGCACGCCGATGCTAAACTGCGCACTGCCGACGCTAAACTGCGCGCGTGGCGCGGGCGCTCTGCGCAGGCGCAGGCGCCGCGGGGCACGTCGGTCAGAGTATCTCTGCGATGTCCATAGGAACGCATCCATGAAGGTTTGCCTTCACAGCGCGTTCGTTCGGCCCTGAGCCATGCCCTCGCGCATCGAAGATTACGCGCTGCTGGGCGACTGCGAGACCGCGGCGCTGGTGGCCCGCGACGGCTCGGTGGACTGGCTGTGCTGGCCGCGCTTCGACAGCCCGGCGTGCTTCGCAGCCCTGGTGGGCGCCGAGGCCAATGGCCGCTGGCTGATCGCCCCCGTCGATGCGCAGGCGCGCCGCACGCGCCGCTATCGCGGCGACACCCTCATTCTCGAGACCGAGATCGAGACCGCCGGGGGGACCGCGACGCTGCTGGAATTCATGCCGCCGCGCGGCGAGGCCTCCCATCTGGTGCGCCTGGTGATGGGTCGGCACGGGCAGGTGCGCCTGCGCACCGAGCTGATCGTGCGCTTCGACTACGGCTCGCTCGTGCCGTGGGTGACGCGCCACGCGCCGGACACGCTGCACGCCGTCTGCGGTCCGGACATGGTGGTGCTGCGCACCCCCGTGCCGCTGCAGGGGCAGGACAGGACATCGGTCGCAGAGTTCGCGGTGCGCGCCGGCGAAGTCGTGCCGTTCGTGCTGAGCTACGGGCCCTCCCATCTGCCACCGCCACGCCCGATCGATGCACGCGCTGCGCTGGCCGATACCGAGGCGTACTGGCACCGGTGGGTGCAGCATTTCGAGGGAGCCGGCCGCTGGTCCGAGCCGGTGCTGCGCTCGCTGATCACGCTCAAAGCCCTGACCTATCGTCCCACCGGCGGCATCGTTGCGGCGCCCACCATGGCGCTGCCCGAACAGCTCGGCGGCCCACGCAACTGGGACTACCGCTATTGCTGGCTGCGCGATGCGACCTTCACGCTGCTGGCGATGATGAATGCCGGTTATCGCGAGGAGGCGCGTGCCTGGCGCAGCTGGCTGCTGCGCGCCGTGGCGGGCGATCCCTCGCAGGTGCAGATCATGTACGGGATCCGCGGGGAGCGGCGCCTGACCGAGTGGGAGGTGCCCTGGCTCGCGGGCTACGAGGCCTCGCGCCCGGTGCGCGTCGGTAACGCGGCGGCCGAGCAGCTGCAGCTGGACATCTACGGCGAGGTCATGGACGCCCTGCACCACGGACGCGCCAGCGGACTGGCGGAAAGCCGGGCGGACTGGATGCTGCAGCGGGAGCTGCTGCTGCACCTGGAGGACATCTGGGAGAAGCCGGATGAGGGCATCTGGGAGGTGCGCGGTGGGCCGCGACACTTCACCTACTCGAAGATCATGGCCTGGGTCGCGTTCGATCGCTGCATCCGCGCGGTGGAGCACTATGGTCTGGCGGGTCCGGTCGAGCACTGGCGTGAGCTCAGGGACAGAATTCATCAGCAGGTCTGCGCACAGGGGTACGACTCCGAGCGCGGCGCGTTCGTGCAGAGCTACGGCTCCAGGGAGCTGGATGCGAGTCTGCTGCTGATGCCGCTGGTGGGCTTTCTGCCCGCGCACGATGCACGTGTGCGCGGCACGGTCGCGGCGATACAAACGCATCTGATGTCCGACGGCTTCGTCATGCGCTACGACACGCGCTGCGGCCACGATGGTCTGCCGGGCGAGGAGGGCGCGTTTCTCGCCTGCAGCTTCTGGCTGGCCGACAATCTGGCGCTGCTCGGACGGCGCGACGAGGCCGAGCGTCTCTACGAGCGGCTGCTGGCACTGCGCAACGATGTCGGACTGCTGTCCGAGGAGTATCACCCGCGCGATCGACGCCTCATCGGCAACTTCCCGCAGGCGCTGTCACACATCGCGCTGGTGAACACGGCCCACAACCTCTACCACGCCCGCAAGCCCGCGGAGCAGCGCTCGGGACAGTCCCCGAGGGCGCAGTAGCACCCCCACGCGATCCATCCGCGCGGAGATGGGGAAGAGTCGGGCGAATAAATCCGACGTATTCGCCCGACTCTTCCCCA
>DATJSD010000079.1:0-11019 GCA_035504335.1 Steroidobacteraceae bacterium
GAGATGCTCTTCACCGCCGCCAGCAGGTCCGGGACCCCGGCCACGGTGCCGGCATTGACCAGGACGACCCCATCGTGGCCGACCTGAACGCCGATGTTTTCCCCGTCACCGGCGATCATGTAGAAGTTCTGCCGGACCTTCTGGATCTCCAGATCCCCATTGCCTGGTTCGGCGGCGCGGGCAGAAACCACGCCAAGCATTCCTAGCATCACCACGGAGAACGCGGTAACCACGGCTCGGTGGACGATCGCTCTCGTTGCTTGCGTCACAGCTTACCCCCCTGCGGCACGCTGGCCCTCGCCGGCGGCCTCAGGAGCCCGATTTCGCCCCGCGCCGGCCCGGTTTCGCCGCAGGGCCCTCCACCGGCTGCGGCAGATTCCCCACGGCCTGCTGGAAACGGAAATTGGTGCAGTATTGCGTGCACTTCTTCGGGAAGGTGGGGTAGAGCTTGAGGTACTGCGCTTTCAGCCTGTCGCGGAACTCGGGATACATGGTGTCCGCGCCACCCGCCGAAGCGTATTCGGGCACATGGAAGAACTCCATCATCTGCGTCATGAGTGGATTCTTGCCCGGCGGAAAAAACGGCACCGTGCCCTCGGAAGTGCCCTCGAAATTGACGATGCAGGGAGGGTACTGGGTGGCGATGGGACGGGTGACCGACCGGACGTAGGTGCGCGAGTAGACGTAGGGTGCCGTCATGTAAACGGGGTCGTGCAGGACGTAAACGATCGTCAGCATGTCATCGTGAGGGATGAAAGTGCTGGTCATGATCGACTCATCGCTGTGGAAGGCACCGTTGTCGCGGGCGGGAGCCCGCTTCATGCCGGTGGTCACCGCGATGAGCATGTCGCCCTTCCAGTGGCCGGTCGTGAAGGCACCGCGAAGGTGATCCGCGTATTCCGAAGGCGGCGATCTGCCGTCCATCCAGATCGTCATGCCTCCATTGTCCTCGGTGGGCTGGAGCTTCCAGGCCTGGATGGTGCCGGTGGGCCCTCCCGTCACCGGCCAGATTCTCAGGTTGAATACCGAGTTGGAATAGTGCCACTGGTCGTACAGCTGGCAGACGCGCTCCGGCTCGGCCAGCATGTCCGCCGAATAAGAAGCCGCCAGGGCCCTGCCGGCCGCATTGAGCGGCATGCCGACGAAATCGTCGGTGAACGGGCCCTCGTCGCGTTCCAGCACGTCATTGGTGGCGGGTGAGTCCCACGATCCGGACAGGTCGGCGGCCTCCTGCGCCGTAACGACCTGCGCTCGAACGGACAACGCAGCCGAACACAGCGTGAGCGCGACCGCCAAGGTCATTGTCCGCACGATCATTGGGCGTGCCGCGCCATGCGCCGCCCGAAACCGCGATTGATTGCTGGCCATGCTCGTTCCTTACCACATCGCCGAACAGGCCGAAGGCTCCCAGCCCTCCGCGCTCGACAGCTTTTGAAAATTGTCGTCGGTGACGAACGGCGTGAACAGATAGACCGGGTCGGTGACGACGCTGGTCAGCACCATCCACCATTGGCCGTCATTCTCCGGAGGAATCTGCACCAGGTCGAAATACTCCACGAGCCTGGCGTTCTCGCTGTAGGGAACGCCGTTCTTACGCAGATAGCCGGCCTTGAGATCCGTGGTCGTGACCTTCAGGGCAGCCCACGCCGGCTTGCCACCGCCAAAGAATCTGCCGCCCTGGCTCTGCAGCTGCCACTGGGCCACCGAGTAGCCCTGCCAGGTCCTCGGGCCGTGCTCATCGGCCATCGAGGGAACGAAGTGAAACAGGCGGGTCTGCTCGCCCGCGTCCGTTTCCATCTTCAACGTCTGATCGTCCTGCCAGGTGATGTGCAGATGCTCCGGCACGCGCATGATGGCGGGCGCCCCGTAAGACTTGCACTGTTCGCCCGCCGCGGTGTCCTTGGCCGGATCCCAGGCGTCCATGACCTGCATCCCGGCGGGCTTCAGCGGAACGCCGGCATAATCGCCGGGCCTGGGGGTGACCATGCGATAGACCCAGTCCTCGTCCTGCACGACCGAGCGCCAGTAGCCCGTGAAATCGACGGGGGCGGCCGCTTCCGCCGGGGGCGGCGGACCCCCCGGTCCGCGCCGGCCCTGAGCGTGCACGAGCGTCGCCGCGCCCAGCGACACGAGCAGGGCAAGCGCGAGCCGCGCAGCGCAATTCGACAGGAAAGTTCGCATCACGCCCACCTATTTCTTTCTCGCCGTCGCAGCCTGCAGACTGTGGTAAACGGCCGCGACGAACATATTGGTCGTCCAGGGACCCGTGGTCGATCCGTAGCGCGGCTCATACGGCTTGGCCGGATCCGCCGCCTCGATCTGCTGCAGCGTCATGTGGCTCTTCATCATGCCGGCGATGGTATCGCGGATGATCACCACCATGTCCCGATAGTCGACCACCTCCCACTGATCGCACAGTCGCCCGTGAGCAGGTACGACTTCGGTCCCGTTATAGGTGTAGATCAACGGGCTGGGCGGAACGGCCATCTGCAGCAGCTCGTTGAGTGCGGCGATCTCACCGTCGATACTGCCCCCGTCGGCCACGTTGATGACGGGAAAGCGCGTCATGTCGATGACATCGCCGGCCATCACGACATCGGAGCGGCGGAACAGCACGAAGCTGTCACTGTCGGCCGCGGACGCGTGCCTCACGATGATCGGCTCGTCGTTGAGATAAAAGGTCCTCAAAGCCTCCTGAGGCAGATACGTGTCGGTGGGCCAGCCGTTGGAAGAATATCCGGAGAGGTCGGCCATCTGCGCGATGACGCTCGCGCTCGCGAAAATCTCCGCGCCGGGGCCCTTCGGCGGGCTGAACAAGGTGACACCGGCCGCGGCCACCGGCGCGTTTCCACCCACGACGGCCGCGTCCGCGCTGGTATCGAAGACGTAGCGAATGGGCAGCGGCCACAGCTTCTTCACGGTTGCGATCAGGGCGTCGGCCCCGGCCGCGGTGCCGGCGTTGACCACGACCACGCCGTCGTCGCCGACCTGCACGCCGATGTTTTCCCCGTCACCGACGATCATGTAAAAGTGCTGCCGAACCGGCACGACCACCAGAGAAGGGTTGTCCGGCTCCGCGGCCCGGGCAGAAGCGATGCCAAACAGGCCCAGTACCACCACCGAGAGGGCGGCGACCACGGTTCGGTGGACGATCGCTCTCGTTGCTCGCGTCACGGCTTACCCCTCCGGCACTCGCGGTCATGGCGATCGCCGACCGTCGAAGAATTCACTGAACAGACAGGATTTATAAACCCAAAGACAGGCTCTGACCAATTGAAATCCGGATAACGATATAAGGAAATGCTAATAAGGCAGCGAAGTCAAGTGCCGCTGCGGCGCAAGGGCCGGCAAACGCACGCTCTGCCCGCCCGCGTGGATGATCCTCAATCGGATGTCAAGACCGCCGGCTCTGCGTCACAGCGCCCCGCCAGTCGCAGCAGGTCCAGCAGCACCCGCTGCAGCTCGGTGGGCCGCCAGCCGACCCGCAGGGTCAGGCCTATGGTGCGCACGACGCGGCCGAGTGGGTAGGGCACCGTCGCGAGCACTCCGCTGCTCACATCGGCCATGACCTGGCGCGCGGACAGCAGCATGACGCGGTCGCTATCGCGCAGGATCGCGCGCGCCGCCACCAGGCAGTTGCATTCGATCGTACCGGTGGGAGGCGCAACACCCGCGCCCGCGAACAGGGCCTCGAAGTGTCGCCTCAATACGGTGCCGAGCCGTGGGGCGATCCACGGATATTGCCGCAGCTGCGACAGATCACGCGCGCCGCCCCGGGTCAGCGGATGCCCCGCGCGTACCACGAGCGTGAGTGGATCGTCGAACAGGGGCTCCTCGAAGACGTCGCTGGCGGGCGCCGGCTGGCGTAGCGCGCCGATGAGCACATCGGCCGAGCCGTCGCGCAGTGCGCGCAGCAAGGTCTCGTAGGGACCATCGAGCAGCTCGACGGTATGCAGCGGGTAACGCCCCATGAACTGCAGCACCGCGCTGGGCACCAGGTCGCTGCGCGACAGCGGCATGGCGCCGATGACCGTGTGGCCGCGTTCGTCGCCGTGCAGCGCGGAGAGCTCTTCACGCGCCTGCAACAGCTCGGCGAGCGCCCGGCCGGCATGGCGCGCGAGACTCTCGCCGTCGCGATTGAGGCACAGACCGAAGCTGCTGTGCTCCAGCAGCGCCATGCCACTGACATGCTCGAGTGTGCGCGCCGCCTGATGCAGCGTCGGGACGGCGACGCCGAGCGCCCTCGCCGCGGCACGGAAGCTGCCGTGCTTGACCAGCGCGATCAGCGCCTCGAGCTGATTGAGGGTCAAGGTGCGCTCGGTGCGAACCGCGGAGGACGGCGGCAGCTCCACCATCGCGGCGCGTAGCTCGGCCAGTGCCCGCTCGATACGCTCGAGGCAGCGCCGGCCGGCGAGCGTGGGCGACATCCCGGCGCTCGTACGGTCGAACAGTCGCCCCCCGAAATAACGCTCCACGGCAGCGACGGCCTGTGTGGCCGCCGGCTGCGACAGATGCAGGCTGCGGGCAGCAGCGTTGACCGCGCCGCTGTGGGCCACCTCCCGGAACACGACCAGGTGGCGCAAGCTCAGATGCGAATGAGAATGGGCCAGGCGCATGGCGCAGTAGGCTCGACGGATCCTCCTGGAGCTCGCCAGATTAGCACTTCCCCCGCCGCCGGCCTCGCCGCTGGTGGGCCAGGCGCACAGCCATGGCGCTGAAGTTATTGATTCAACGGGGAGATTCGTCGACGTGAAGGGGGTGTCGGTATGAACACCGGACGGCACCCCGAGAACCCCTTCGAGAAGAATCAGGGTGTGGCGCGCTCGACGCGCAGCCGGCTAAGCAGCTGAATCTCCTGGGGGTCCTGATCCGACAGACGGCAGTTCCTTATATCATTATCTAAATTTCAATTGGTACGGCGCCCTCCGCCGCCGCAGCATTCGCGTGACAGCGAGGCAGCGCGCATGAATATCGTCGTTCGTAATATCCACCGTCCGCCCGCGCCGCTCACCGAGGCATTCCCCTCATACGGGGTGGCGACCGTTCACGAGGCGCAGGGCCGCACGGGACTGCTCGCACCGTGCATCCGGCCGATCTACGCGGGGGCCCGCATCAGCGGGCCCGCCGTGACGGTCAGCGTACCGCCGGGCGATAACTGGATGATCCACGTGGCCGTCGAGCAGTGCCGCACGGGAGACATCCTGGTGGTCGCCCCCACTGCGCTCTCGGAGGCGGGCTACTTCGGCGAGCTGCTGGCCAGCTCGCTGCGTGCCCGTGGCGTGCGCGGCCTCATCATCGATGCGGGCGTGCGCGACGTGGCCGAGCTGAAGGCGATGTCGTTCCCCGTCTGGTCCCGCTGCATCAGCGCCCAGGGTACGGTGAAGGAGACCCTGGGCAGCGTCAATGTGCCCATAGTCTGCGCGGGCATGCTGGTGCACCCCGGCGATGTGGTGGTTGCCGATGACGATGGCGTATGCATCGTGCCGCGGCAGGCCGCGGCCGCCACACTGGAGCAGTGCGCGGCGCGCACGCGCAAGGAGGCGGCGGTACGTGCGCGGCTCGAGGCCGGCGAGCTGGGCTTGGACATCTACGGCATGCGTGCGCGGCTCGCCGAGCGCGGCCTCATCTATGAGGAGGCGCCACCGGAAGCGCCGTCCGCGCAGCGCGTGCCGCCGGAGGCCACATCCTGATGTGCGCGCTGCCCTGCGCCCCGATGCGCTGCGAGCGCTATGTCAGCGCCCGCGCTGGGGAGAGCGCGTGAGACTGCCCGGCCGTATCGCGCTGCTCGGCTTCGGAGAGGTCGGCCAGAATCTGGCGGCGGGCCTGCGCCGTCAGCAGCCCGTGGAGCTGAGCGCCTGGGACATCCAATTCGTCGATCCGGCCAGCCGCCCGTACCAGTGCGCACGCGAGGCCGCAGTGCAGAGCGCGCGTTCCGCAGGCGAGGCGGTAGCGGGAGCGGCGCTGGTGATCTCGGCCGTCACCGCGGCCAACGCCCTGCTGTGTGCCGAGAGCGTCGCCCCTGCGCTGACGGCGGACAGCGTGTTCCTGGACCTGAACTCGATCGCCCCATCGGTCAAGCAACAGGCCGCGCGAGTGATCGACGCGCACGGCGGCCGCTACATCGAGGTGGCGGTGCTGGCGCCGATCGCTCCGCGCGGGCTGGACACGCCGATGCTGCTCGGCGGACCGCATGCCGAGAGCTTCCTGCCGCTCGCCGGCGCGCTCGGCTTCAGCGCGGCGCGTCTGTACAGTGCAACCGTGGGCCCGGCGTCCGCGGCCAAGATGTGCCGCAGCGTCATCATCAAGGGCCTCGAGGCGTTGCTCGCCGAGTCGCTGCTCGCAGCGCGCCATTATGGCGTAGAGGATACCGTGCTCGCCTCGCTCAGCGATCTGCTGCCGAACCCCGACTGGCCCGGGCTGGCACGCTACATGCTTTCGCGCTCGCTGCTGCACGGGATACGGCGCGCCGAGGAGATGCGGCACGTCTGCCGCACGATCGCGGACAGCGGCATCGATCCGTGGATGAGTGAAGCCAGCACCCATCGACAGGCGTGGGCCGGCGCGCATGCGGCCCTCGCCACGGACGGCTCGCTGTCGCAGCTGCTCGACAGCCTGATGCCAACCCGCGGCGCCGGGGAGGCCCGCGCATGCTGATCATCGATTGCCACGGTCATTTCACCACCGCGCCGCCGGCGCTGGAGAGATACCGTGAGGCGCAGCTCGCGGGCGAGCACCCGCGCCCCCCGCAGATCAGCGATGCGGAGCTGCGCCCGAGCATCGAGACGCAGCAGCTGCGCCTGCAACGCGAGCGCGGCGGGGACCTGACGTTGTTTTCCCCGCGCGCCTCGGCGATGGGACACCACCTGGGGAGCGAAGAGGTTTCGATCGCATGGTCACAGGTCTGCAATGATCTGATCGCGCGGGTCGTCGATCTGTATCCGGACAATTTCGTGGGTGTGTGCCAGCTGCCGCAGCATGCGGGCGCGCCCCTGGGCGCCTCGGTTGCGGAGCTGCGCCGCTGCGTGCGCGAGCTGGGCTTCGTCGGCTGCAATCTCAACCCCGATCCGAGCGGCGGGCATTGGACCTCCCCGCCCCTGACCGATCGCTACTGGTATCCGCTCTACGAGGAGATGGTGCAGCTGCAGGTGCCGGCGATGGTGCACGTGTCCGCCTCCTGCAACCCGGTGTTCCATGCGACCGGCGCGCACTACATCAATGCCGACACCACGGCGTTCATGCAGCTCATCCAGGGCGATCTCTTCAGGGACTTTCCGACCCTGCGCCTGATCATTCCTCATGGGGGCGGCGCGGTACCCTATCACTGGGGGCGCTATCGCGGCCTGGCCGACATGCTCAAGCGCCCGGCACTCGGCGAGCACCTCATGCACAATGTGTTCTTCGACACCTGCGTGTACCATCAGCCCGGCATCGACCTGCTGGCGCGCGTGATCCCGCTGGAGAACATCCTGTTCGGCTCGGAGATGATCGGCGCGGTGCGCGGGATCGATCCGCAGACCCAGCACTATTTCGACGACACCAAGCGCTATGTCGACGCGCTGCCGCTGAGCGGCGCACAGCGCGCGCTGCTGTTCGAGGGCAATGCCCGTCGGGTCTATCCGCGCCTGGACGCGCGCCTGACCGGGCAGGGGCGCTGAGGTGCGCCAGGGCGCCCGGGCTGCGGACCGGCCGCAACGCTCGGCAGCCGAGGCGCGGCGCCCGAGGTGAGCGAACCGGACATAGGTCGGTAGGATCGCATACGGAGACATTCGGAACATGAATCAGCAGAATCTACAGCAGTTGTTGGAGCGTGCGGGCAACCCGGTCGATTGGCTGCGCAATTCGCAGCTCGGGGCCTACGTCTACCCGGTGGTGCCGAGCGAGTTCACCAACTGGCGGGACGAGCAGCTCGCCTGGCGTGAAGGCGCGGTGCTGTTCGACCAGTCGCACCATATGGCGGAGTTCACGGTGAAGGGCCCCGATGCCCTCAAGTTCTGCTCCTACCTCACCATCAACAGCTTCAACAATTTTCAGCCGAACCGCGCCAAGCAGATGGTGCCCTGCAGCTACGACGGCTACGTGATCGGCGATGGGATCCTCTTCTACCTCGACAAGGACGAACTGGTGTTCGTCGGCCGCGCGCCCACCGTCAACTGGATGCAGTTCCACGCCGAGACGGGTGGCTTCAAGATCGACACCATCCGCGACGACCGCTCGCCCTCGGCGCCGCGCGGCAAAGCCGTCACGCGCCGCCACTACCGCTTCCAGATCCAGGGCCCGAAGGCCTGGCAGGTCCTGGAGAAGCTCAACGGCGGCAGGATTCCGGAAGTGAAGTTCTTCACGATGGATACCATCAACATCAAGGGCGAGAAGGTGCGCTGCCTGCGCCACGGCATGGCGGGCGCCCCGGGGCTCGAGATCTGGGGGCCGTACGCGCAGTACGATGCGATCCGCGACGCGATCGTCGAGGCGGGCAGGGACTTCGGGCTCGTGCAGGTGGGCTCGCGTGCCTACGGCAGCAACACGCTCGAATCGGGCTGGATTCCCTCGCCGCTGCCCGCGGTGTACACCGGCGAGAAGATGCGCAAGTACCGCGAGTGGCTGCCCGCGAACGGCTACGAGGGGATGGCCTCGATCGCCGGAAGTTTCATCGGGCAGAGGATCGAGGACTATTACACCTCGCCCTACGAGCTCGGCTACGGCCCGTTCGTCAAGTTCGATCATGACTTCATCGGGCGCGAGGCGCTCGAGAAGATGCAGGGCAAGCCGCATCGCAAGAAGGTGACCTTCGCCTGGAACGGCGAGGACATGGGCAAGATCTACGCCTCGCTGTTCATGCCGGGCACGCAGCACTACAAGTTCTTCGACATTCCGATCGCCAACTACGGCGCCGCCTCGTTCGATGCGGTGAAGAGGGGCGGCAAGGTGGTGGGACTGTCGATGTTCAGCGGCTACAGCTACAACGAGCGCACCGCGCTGTCGCTCGGCATCGTCGATCCGGACATCAACGAGGGCGATGTGCTCACGCTCGTGTGGGGCGAGGAGGGCGGCGGCACGCGCAAGCCTACGGTCGAGCGCCACAGGCAGCTGGAGGTGCGCGTGAGGGTGTCTCCCGTGCCGTATGCGCGCGATGTGCGCGAGGGGTACCACGAGGGCTGGCGCAGCCACGGCAGCAGCACCTGAGGGGACGCTCGCAGCAGCGTGTCACCGCTCGGGCAGGCAGGTCGCCGGCGCGCCTGCCGGTCGCGGCGTGGTCGTGGTCGCGAAAGGACGGACGCCTTCATGAGCATGAGCAATGTCAAGGCACTCTGCTTCGATACCGGCGGCACCATTCTCGACTGGCATACCGGCATGCGCTCGGCGCTGGCCGCGCTCGGCGCGCGGCACGGGGTCGAGCGCGACTGGACCGGGCTGACCAATGAATTCCGCCGTCGTTCCCTCAAACTGATCGTGAACCATGGCGAGCATGCGCCGGCCACGATGACTTTCGACGACGCGCATCGTGACGCGCTCGATCAGGTGCTCGCCGACAGCGGCCTGGGCGTATTCAGCGCGCAGGAGCGGCGCACCTTATGGTGGGACACGATCCATGGCCTGAAATGCTGGCCCGACTTTCCGCAGTCACTGGGGCGGCTGCGCGGCAGGTTCATGTGCGTGTCCTTCACGCTGCTGAGCTTCCGCATCGTCATGGACACCGCCAGGCGCAACGGCCTTTGCTGGGACGCCGTCATCTCCTGCGAGGCGATCGGCAAGTACAAGATTCTGCCCGAAGCCTACCGGACCTGCGCCAGGTTCCTGCAACTGGAGCCGAGCGAGTGTTGCATGGTCGCCTGTCATAACTTCGACCTGAATGCCGCCAGGGGTTGTGGCTATCGGACGGCTTTCGTGCGCCGGCCCGACGAATGGGGCGCGGCAGGACCGCCCGATCCCGAGCCTGACCCGCGGCACGACGTCGCCGTCGCCAGCTTCCCCGAACTCGAGCAACGGCTGGGAGTGTGAGCGCGGCCGGCCCGTAGCGGCCGGTAACGGCGATCGATGCGGCGCAGGCCGCGGGTGAGAGCTGGCGTTCTCACGGGGCGCATCCACGCATACAATGCGACGCAGGCCGATGTTGCTTCCCAACGCGAGGGCCGTGCGGGCATGAGCCTCATTACGCCGGTGGTCCGACGCTGGGTCGAGGACGGGCGGCGCGATCCCGACGCCCTGTGGGCCCGGGCCGCGGACGAGCTGCCGTGGTTCCGAAAATGGGATCGGGTGTTCGACTGGCAGCCGCCGACGTTCCGCTGGTTCCTCGGTGCGCAGACCAATCTCGGCTACAACGCGGTCGATCGGCACGTGCTGGACGGCGACGGTGGACGTGCCGCGCTGATCTACTTCAACGAGCGCGGCGAGCGCGTGGTGCAGACCTATGCCCAGCTGTTGCATCAGGTCAAACGCATCTGCGCAGCGCTGCGCGGTCTCGGTATCGGCCGGGGCGATCGGATCACGATCTACATGCCACCCTGCCCGGAATCGATCGCGCTGATGCTGGCGACGGTCCGCATCGGAGCGATCCACTCGGTCGTGTTCGCCGGGTTCGGCGCCCAGGCGCTCGGCAGCCGCATCGCGGCGAGCGGATCGCGCGCCGTGTTCGCGGCCGATGTGATCTACCGCCGGGGCCAGAGCGTGTCGCTGCTGCCGATCGTCGAGGAGGCGCTGCGCAGCTGCGCCGGCGCCGTGGAGAGTCTGGTGGTGCTGGCGCGCGAGGGTCGCACGGAGGCAGGGTCGCAGCTGTCCTGGGACGGCTTTCTGCGTCTCGGGGCGACGCAGGACGCGGGTGTCGCCGTCATGGAGGCCAACGAACCGGCCTTCATTCTCGCGACCTCGGGTACCACGGCGACACCGAAGCTCGCGATTCACACCCACGGCGGTTATCAGGTTCACGTCGTCGCGACCGGCAAGTGGTGCTTTGGTCTGAAGCCGACGGACGTCTGGTGGGCGACTTCCGACATCGGCTGGATCGTCGGTCACAGCTACATGGTG
>DATJSD010000080.1:0-6069 GCA_035504335.1 Steroidobacteraceae bacterium
CGTCGACTCTGGCGCGGGAGCATCCGCGGCTACTAAAATGAGCCATAACAGCAAGTCGGTCAGGCACATTAGGAGAAAATCGATGCGAAATTCACTGCTGTTGATTGCCCTGTGCTGCACGTGTTCGGTGGCGATGGCCCAACAGCCCGCGAGGCGGCCGTCGTCAAAGGACGCCGCCGCCGTCGCTCGCGGCCACTATCTGGTCACCGTGGGCGGCTGCAATGACTGCCATTCGCCGAAAATCATGACGCCGCAGGGCCCCGTGGTCGACACGACCCGGCTCCTGTCCGGCCATCCGGCCAATGAGCGGTTGCCGCCGCTGCCGGCCGGCGTGCTGGCCCCAGGTAACTGGGGCGCAGTGACGACCTCTGACGAGACGGCCTGGGTGGGTGCCTGGGGGACGAGCTTCGCGGCCAATCTCACGCCCGATCCGACGGGTCTCGGGAATTGGACCGTGCAAATGTTCATCAACTCCATGCGCAACGGCAAGTACATGGGCATCAGCCGGCCGATATTGCCCCCGATGCCTTGGGCTTACTATGGTCAGATGTCCAACAGGGATCTCGAGGCGATATTTGCCTACCTGAGGTCGCTGCGGCCCATTTCGAACCTGGTGCCGGAGGCACTACCACCCGCGGGTGAGCGTCGCTGACGCAATGCCTGACCGAAGCACCAGTGCATGGATGCGATGCGCCGGTAACGGCACGGACCGCGATCGGCAGGGAACGCAGGGTGGTGTAACCCTGCCGCGGCACGTGCGCGTGTTCAAGGAATGCCCTGTGCAGATGGCTCCCGGGATCTTTCCCGATCTACTATCTGACGGCGCGGCGACGCGGGTCCCCTCGTGCAGCCGCATTATTTCATCAGCGAGAAGACCCTTCTCAGTTTCGCCGGCTTATCCAGCCAGGAGCGGCCCGTAAGATCAGGCGCGCACCGCCGGACTGGAGGAGAGCCCATATGACATCACCGCAAAGACGCGTGCGGGGGATCAACCCCGCCTCGGAACCGAGTGGCACGGGTTGTGTCGAGTGCCTGGCGAGCGGTGGATGGTGGTTGCATCTGCGACGCTGCGCGGAATGCGGACACATCGGCTGCTGCGACAGCTCGCCGAGCCAGCATGCCTCGAAGCATGCGCAAACGAGCGGCCATCCCGTGGCGATGAGCTTCGAGCCGGGAGAGGGCTGGTTCTGGGACTACGAACAGGGTGTCATGGTGGAGGGCGCGGATTTGCCCCCACCGCATGCGCACCCGAAGCATCAGCCCACACCGGGACCGGCGGGTCGTGTACCGCGCGACTGGCAGTCACTGCTGAACGAGTAGCCAGCACCCGCACCGGCCGCCTGGCCGTACATCGTGCAGGATGCGGACGGCCTACCGACAGGCAGCACCGCACGGGCAACGGCAAATTTGCTGCAATTTCAATTGTCTGACAGTCATCCCGCGCGGCCGCGGTCCGCCTGAGTAGATCCTCCTCGGCGAGGACCTGATGGCGCTTTGAGAGCCACCTTCAGCGGCCGGCGCTGCCGCGGCGCCCGCGGCGCCCGCGGCCCGGCACCCGCACCCCGATGCCGACACATCCTTGCGCGGTCATCGGCTGATCAGCGGTCCGGGTGCAGGATCTCAGCCTCATGTTGCTTCAGGAACGCCTGCAGCGTCGTGGGCGGCCTGCCCGTCAGTCTCGCCACATCGTCGCTGACGACGCTGAGCGCATGGCCGCCGAGTCCGCCGCCGCCGACTGCCGGACTCGCCCCGGCCGCCCCCGGACGGCTGGTGACGGCGATGTTCCTTCCGGTGACGGCACTCACGGCGGCAGCCAGGTCCCGCGTGCCGAGCAACTGCGGTCCGGTGATGTCGTAGATCTTGTAGTCGTGCCCGGGCGTGGCGAGCACTGCCGCAGCGGCGGCCGCGCAGTCCGCGCGGGACACATAGCCTACGCGCACATCGCGCGCCGGCACCGTCGCACGACCCGTAGCAGCCATCTTCGCCGCCGCGGGCAGCAGCTCCTCCATGTACTCGGAGTTGCGCAACATGGTCCACGCGACAGCGCTGTGCCTGAGCATCTGCTCGGTCGCGTAGTGGTCGCTGCCGATGCCGGACCGGTCCCCGCGGCTCAAAGCGATCCACGAGGTATAGGCGATGTGCCTGACGCCGTCGGCGATTGCAGCCTTGATGGCGTTATCGTGGGCTTCCGGGCGCGGCATGCGGGAGAAACCGATGCTGATCAGCAGCATCCGATTACCGCCGGCGAACGCTGCGCGCAGCGACGCCGGCTGGGTGAAATCACCATAGCGAACGCTGGCTCCCAGGCGCGCGTAGCGTGCCAGCACACCCGGCGTGCGGCTCACCAGAATGAGCCGGCTCGCGGGGACGCCCCGCGCCAGCAGGTCCTCGACGGTCAGCTCACCGAGATGACCGGCCGCACCGGAGATGATGATCCGATCGGCACTGCCGGCATCGGAGCCTGGCGCTGCAGCCCGGGCCGCAACCGGCAGCGCGAGAACAAGCGCCACCGCCAGCAGCCAGCCGACGTTCGCCGCTCTGAGGGGATTCCACAGGTCTCGGAGCATCGATGGCCCTCACTGGCAGGCCAGCCATGTACTGAGCGCCACGCAGACATGCCCGCAGCACACCGCGCGGCCTGCGAGTCCGCCGGCAGGCGGCAAAGCATAGCACCTGGCTCAGGTCCCAAGTAGGCGCACGGTCTGGAATCTCAAACCCCCGCTCGGCTATCGGATGCAGGAGCTGGCGCTTTTGCGTGTTCGGCCCGACCGTGTTCGCGCTGCGTCCGCCCGCGGCATTGGGCGCGCTGGGAGCGATCGCGGTCGATGGCGCCCCGGACAGGAGTTGAACCTGTGACCTCACCCTTAGGAGGGGTGCGCTCTATCCAACTGAGCTACCGGGGCGACTTGTGGCGACCGCGCCTCGACCACGCGGTTACGTAGCTCGCCGATACGCTCGATGCGCGCGAGCATCTCATCCCCGTCCTGCAGAAACTGCGGCGGAGTCATGGCGTAGCCCACACCGGCCGGCGTGCCCGTGGAGATGATGTCGCCGGCCTCCAGCGTCAATCCGGCCGAGAGCGACTCGATGAGCGTGGGAATGTCGAAGATCATCTGCTCGACGCGGGCGCGCTGACGCTCCTGTCCGTTCACGCTGAGCGACAGTTCCAGTGAGCGCGGATCACCGATCTCGTCTCGCGTGACGATGCATGGGCCCATCGGCAGCGTGGTGTCGAGAGACTTGCCCTTGAACCACTGGTCGTGCCGGCGCTGTAGATCCCGTGCAGTCACATCGTTGGCGATCGAATAGCCGAATACGTGCTCGAGCGCCTGGCTGGCGGGAATATCGCGGCCGCCGCGCCCGATCACGACCGCGAGCTCGACCTCATAGTCCAGCCGCTGGGTGATCCTGCGGTCCAGCCGCACGTTCATGCCGGGCCCGATCAGGGTGTGGGTCGCCTTGGTGAAGAACTGCGGGACTTCGGGTCGTCCCTGTGTGCGCCCGAGGGTGGCCGCCTCCTGGACGTGCTCGAGATAGTTGCGGCCCACGCAGAAGATGTTGCGTACCGGATCAGGGATCGGGGCCAGCACGTGCAGCTGCCCGGCTGGCAGTAGCGCTGCCGTGAGCGAGCGTGCCCGCGCCTGCAGGCGCTCGCAGGTCGCGAGCGCCGCATCGGCGCCGCGGATGATCGCCAGCACCGAGGACAGATCGGCCCGCTCCTCCGCCAGCCTCGCCGCGGCCGCCAGATCCAGCACCTCCTCACCGAGCAGCAGTCCCGCTGCGGTCCGCTCGCGCTCGCGAAAACTGATGAATTTCATCGAATCGCCCTGCTGACCGTACTCTGGTAACTCATCGCCGTGCCTCAGCACCCGCCCGCGGCCGCGCATCATCGCGCGGTGGCGTGCCTGCGGCAAGCCGCATCGCCTTGCGGCCATCCATGCAGACAAAGTGATGGCAGACTGCCGCCGCGCGGACGCGGCCCGCGACTCTACGGCCGCCTTGCTACGACCGCCTTGGTTGCCTGCGCCCCACCCGATGCTAGAATTGCGCGCTTCGTGGGGCGGTAGCTCAGCTGGGAGAGCGTCGCGTTCGCAATGCGAAGGTCGAGGGTTCGATCCCCTTCCGCTCCACCATCAACCCCTTTCGCCGACATCCGCAGACGTCCAGGGACGTCCATTTTTCGGCGAATGGCTTCCAAGTAATCAAAGACTTATAATGCGTCTGTGTCCCGACGAGGTGCACAGATGTCCAAGGTCAGCCGCGACCGAAAGTGGGGTACATTTTGGGGTACCGCGGCTCTCCCAACTATCGGTACCCCAGTTTTATGAGCCTCAGCGAATTGGCGATCCGCGCGGCCAAGCCGCAGGCCAAGCCGTACAAGGTGTACGATGAGAAGGGGCTGTTCCTGCTCGTCAGACCCAGCGGCGCGCGGCTGTGGCGCTTCAAGTATTCGCACGGCGGCGTCGAGAAGCTGTTGGCGCTGGGTTCCTATCCGGAGATCCCGCTCAAGCGCGCCCGCGCCAAGCGCGACGAGGCCCGCAGTCTCGTTGCCGACGACATCGACCCCAGTGCCAAACGCAAAGCTGAGCGCTCTGCGCGACTGGACACATTCGCTGCTCTCGCCGAAGAATGGCTTGAGACCAAAAAGGCCACGCTCACGGAAAGCACCTGGCAGCGCGATCGCGACCAGCTCGTCAAGCTCGTCGGCCCCTACCTGGGCAAGCGGCCGATCGCCGAAATCGAAGCACCCGAGCTCCTCGAGGTCCTGAAGCGCCTCGAGCGGCGCGGCGTGTGCGACACGGCTCATCGCGTGCGCGCAGTTTGCGGGCGCGTGTTCCGGTACGCCATCGCGACAGGACGGGCCAAACGCGACATCAGTGCTGATCTCAAGGGCGCCCTCGCCCCCAAAGGTACCGAGAGCTACGCCGCGATCACCGAGCCTGCCAGGGTTGGACAGCTGATGCGCGCGATCGCCGACTATGACGGGCAGCGCACCACATATGCGGCGCTGCGCCTCGCGCCCTATGTCTTCGTGCGTCCTGGTGAGCTGCGTGGCGCCGAGTGGTGCGAATTCGATCTCGACAACGCCGAGTGGCGCATCCCTGCCGAACGCATGAAGATGCGCGAACAGCACATCGTGCCGCTCTCGAGACAGGCGGTGGCGATCCTCAAGGAGCTTCAACCTGTCACCGGCGACGGCCGATATGTATTCCCTGCCATCGGCCCGCAGTCGCGACCGCTGAGCGAAAACACCCTCGGTGCGGCGCTCCGGCGGATCGGCTACAGCAGCGAGGAAATGACGGCGCACGGCTTCCGCACCCTCGCGAGCACGCTTCTCAACGAGCAGGGATGGCACCCGGATCTCATCGAGCTGCAGCTTGCCCATAAGGAGCGCAACAAGGTCCGCGGCGCCTACAACCGCGCTCAGAGGCTCGCCGAGCGGCGTCAGATGATGCAGGCGTGGGCGGATTACCTGGATGGATTGAAGGCTGGCGGTAACGTGGTGTCATTGGGAGGTCGCCGGCGAAATCGGGGCGTGCGCGCGGCGGCAGCGACAGGCAGCTGATGGGTCATCCGCGGGCGTTGGGCCGCTCAAAGCGGTTCCTCGATAGCGGACGCCTGATAGACCGGCCCTGCTAATCGCCAATCCGATGAGAAACTGATCGATTTGCAATCACCGGCTACAGCCTGGTGAATTCTCCTGCGCGCTGATCACGTGCAATGTCGAACCGTGCCCTGCAAACGTGAACAGCAGCGGTGGCATCGGGTCGTTTACGTAATTGGCTAGAAAACACAGGGTCGAGCGATCAGCAGTCCGCCTGACCCTCTCAGCCTCGTTGAGGAATAGCTGCTGGAATCGCTCCGCGCGCATCGGCGCCCAGGACTGTCGCATTGCCCGGAACGCGGGCGCGGTGATCAAATCTTCCCCATTCTGCCCGGCCTTGATGCGTGCGTAGAGCTCGTCGACCAAATCCAGCTCGGGGGTCAAACTGGTAGTGCCCAAGTCCGAAATGCCAGAAGGCGTGATCTGGATCCGGTGCTCCAACTGCCGCCCGGCGCACGCCCCGC
>DATJSD010000081.1:0-14517 GCA_035504335.1 Steroidobacteraceae bacterium
CTTCAGGTCCAGCTCATCCCTCAGCACCCACAGCAGAGGCGTGTCCGCCTCCACATCCACCGTGCGCTGCTCGCCGTTGACCGTGATCGTGTAGGCCATGGACTTCACCTCAGGCCACAGCCCCCGGAGGGTGCCGGACCAGTTGATTACCCTCTTCTGCCCTCTTCCACCAGGCGCTTCCACCAGACGCCCCGGCCGCATTCGCCGGCGGCGCTCCCCGAGAATACCAGACTGGTCCGCACGGCGGCCAGCGCCCGAGCCCGGCGCCCGAGCCTCTGCCCGACCCTCAGCCCGACCCGCCGCCGCCTGCATCGACAGCGCCGGCTTCGCTACGGCACACTGCCGTCGCCCCCATGCCCGCCGGAGGGACTCTGCATGCTGGATCGGCTGTTTCGCGGCTGCGCACCCGAGGGGTGCCGCGCGGCGGGTCGCACCCGTCGAGGGAGCGCCCTGACCGGCGCCGTGCTGTGGCTCGCCTGTCTGACGGTGGCCGGCGCCACTCGGGCCCACGCCGCCGGGGACCTCCGCGCCGAACAGGCGCGCTGGCGCGCGCTGGCCGCCGACACCCAGATCGTGCGGGATGACTGGGGCATCGCGCACGTGCACGGCCGCACCGACGCGGACGCGGTGTTCGGCATGGCGTATGCGCAGGCGGAGGACGATTTCAATCGCATCGAGAGCAACTACCTCACCGCCCTGGGCCGGGTCGCCGAGGCCGAGGGGCCCGCGGCCGTCATGCAGGATCTGCGGCAGCGGCTGTTCATCGATCCGGCGGTGCTGCAGGCGGACTATGCGCGCAGTCCCCCCTGGCTGGTGGCGCTGATGCAGGCCTGGGCGGACGGGCTCAACGACTTCCTGGCCACCCATCCGCAGGTGCATCCGCGCGTGCTCACGCACTTCGAGCCGTGGATGGCGCTGAGCTTCACCGAAGGCAGCATCGGCGGGGACATCGAGCGCGTGAAGCTCGGCCCGCTGCAGGCCTTCTACACGGGCAGGCCGGTGGCGATGAGCGATGCGCCGCGCGATCTGGCGCTGCGCGAGCCGGGCGGCTCCAACGGCATCGCCATCGCCCCCGCCGATACGCGTGACGGACACGCGCTGCTGCTGATCAATCCGCACACCTCGTTCTACTTCCGCTCGGAGCTGCAGATGTCGAGCGATGCGGGGCTCGATGCCTACGGGGCGGTGACCTGGGGACAGTTCTTCATCTACCAGGGCTTCAACCCGCACATCGGCTGGATGCACACCAGTACCGGCGCGGACAACGTGGATGAGTTCGCCGAGACCATCGTGCACCGGCATGGCCGGCTGTTCTATCGCTACGGGCATGCGCTGCGCCCCGTACGTATCCAGCAGATCTCCATCCGCTATCGCACCGCCGGCGGCGGCCTGGCGGTTCGAACCTTCACGACCTACGCCACCCATCACGGGCCGATCATCCGCGAGGCCGACGGCCACTGGATCGCCATCGCGCTGATGAACCGGCCGATCGCGGCCCTGGAGCAATCGTTCCTGCGCACCAAGGCGAGCGACTACGCCTCGTACCTGCAGGTCGCGCAGCTGCAGGCCAACTCCTCGAACAACACCGTCTTCGCGGACGACAAGGGCGAGATCGCCTACCTGCACCCGCAGTTCATGCCGCGCCGTGACGATCGCTTCGACTACACGCGCCCGGTCGATGGCGCCGATCCCGCCACCGACTGGCACGGCCTCACGCCCCTGGACCAGCTGCCGCATCTGCTCGACCCGCCCAACGGCTGGATCTTCAACACCAACGATGCGCCCTGGTCGGCGGCCGGTCCCTACAGCCCGAAGCGCCAGGACTTTCCGCGCTACATGGACCGCGCCGGGGAGAACCCGCGCGGCCTGCACGCCACGCTGCTGCTCACCGGTCATAAGGACTTCACGCTCGAGTCGCTCGAGGCCGCCGCGTTCGATTCCTACCAGCCGGCCTTCGCGCAGCTCATCCCGAAGCTCGTCCAGGCCTACGATGCGCTGCCGGCGCAGGACACGCTACGCGCGCGCCTGCACGATCAGATCGAGCTGCTGCGCGGCTGGGACGATCGCTGGTCGGATCATTCGCTCGCCACCTCCCTGGCGGTGTTCTGGGGGGATGCGCTGTGGCAGGCCACCGCGCCGCAGGCCGCGGCCGCACGGCCCGTGGGCCTGGCGCGCTACCAGGAGCTGGCCGATGCGCCGGCCAGCGAGCAGCTGCAGCTGCTGGCGCAGGCCTCTGATCGGCTCGAGCACGATTTCGGCAACTGGCGCGTGCCCTGGGGAGAGATCAACCGCTTCCAGCGCGTCGACGATACGATCGTGCCGACCTTCAGCGATGCGAGCCCGAGCATCCCCGTGCCCTTCACCTACTCGCGCTGGGGATCGCTCGCCTCCTTCGCGGCCCGGCGCTATCCCGGCACGCGCCGCTATTACGGCACCGCGGGCAACAGTTTCGTGGCCGTGGTGGAGTTCGGGCCGCGCATCCGCGCCGTGGCCGTCACGGCCGGCGGGGAGAGCGGCGACCCGCGCTCGGCGCACTTCGACGATGAGGCGATCCGCTATGCGCGCGGGCAGCTGCGACCGGTGTACTTCTATCCTGCGCAGCTGCAGGGGCACATCGAGCGCAGCTATCATCCGGGCGAGTAGGCGGCGCGAGCCCCCAGCCGTGCGCGGCGGCGCAGACCCCGGTGCAGCAGGAAGGCTGCGGGCGCGCACAGCCCGATGATCCAGTGAATGCTGGCAATGAGCCTCTCGGGCCGATCGGCCTCGACGTAGTAGAGCAGGTAGCCGGTGAGGATCAGCAGGCCGAATGCCGTCACGAACAGCAGCCCGGTACTGCGGCGCAGCCCGCCGGACCAGTTGCGCTGCACGTGGATGGCGCTCATGTAGCCGAGCAGCCAGGTCGCCAGCGTCGCGCTGCCCGCATGCAGGTACAGCCACCAGACCTGCAGCGGATCCTCCGACAGCCCGATATCGGTGTGGCGCAGCATGTAGTGGTCATACGTCCAGTACAGCACCCCCGACGCCCACACGCTGGCGCCGATGACATACAGCGTCCAGCGGATTCGCCGACTGGGGCGCGAGGAGCTGGCCGGTGCTGGCGGTAACGTGGCGATGGCGCGATCCCCGGATGCGTCAGCGCCGGATGATAGCGCGCGCCCCTCGGGCATGGGGGGGACGATGTTGCGCCTCGCGGTGCCGGGCCCGAGGTCCTCGCGAGGCGATGCGCGGCGCGGCGCGGCGAGCGCACCGTCGAGCCTCGAGCGCCGCCGTGGCGCTGCGGCGCGAGCGGCGCCATACTGCGGCGCTCCTCGTCGAGGAATGCGCATGACGAACATCGGACGCAGAGGCACGCGCGGCCTGCGCGCGGCGGGCAGCGGCGCTCTGGCCCGGAGCGTGCTCGCGCTCGCGGCCGCCCTCGCGGCCGCCCCGGGGCTCGCCGCCGCGGGCGCACCGGCGGGCGCGAACGCACAGGCGGGCGCACCGGCGGGCGCAGCGGCGCGCGCAGCGACGCCGGCGGGCGCAGCCGCACTCGCCCCGCCGCCATACACGCCGATCGACTCCACGGTCGAGCCGTTTTACGGCGATCGCATCGCCGACCCGTATCGCTGGCTGGAGAATGGCGCGGACCCGGCGGTACAGGCCTGGAGCCGCGCGCAGGCGGCGCGCGCCCGGGCCTATCTCGACGCTCTGCCCGGGCAAGCCTCCATCCACGCCAGGCTCGCGGCACTGGTGAAGGACACCTCTGCCGCATTCTCGGACCTGCAGGCACGCGGCGCATACGTATTCGCGCTGTACTCGGACCCGCGCTACGAGCAGCCGATGCTCGTGACGCTGAATGGCTCCGCGGATCCGGCCTCGCGGCGCACGCTGGTGGATCCGAATGCGCTGGATCGCCGCGGCCTCGTCGCGATCGACTGGTTCGTGCCCTCCGGTGACGGCAGCAAGCTCGCGGTGTCGCTGTCGCGAAACGGCAGCGAGAATGGCACGCTGCATGTCTTCGACGTGGCGAGTGGCCGGGAGATCGAGCCACCGATCGCCGACGTGCAATACCCGACCGCCGGCGGCAGCCTCGCCTGGACGGCCGACGACCGGGGCTTCTGGTACACGCGCTATCCGGGGCCGGGCGCGCCGGCCGCGGAGCGGCACTTCAACGTGCAGGTGTATTTTCACGCGCTCGGCAGCAAACCCGAGGACGATCCCCTGGCGCTGGGACACGCCGACGGGCTCGAGCGCGTCTCGGAGGTGTTTCTCGACAACCGCGAGTCGCTCTCCACCGTCATGGCGATGGTGCAGCGGGGCGACGGCAACTCCTGGGCGATGTACGTGCTGCGGCGGGACGGGCCGCCCGTGCGCGTGGCCAGCTACGCCGATGACATCGTGTACGCCACCTTCGGTCCGGACGGCGCGATCTACGCGATCTCGCGCCGCGGCAGCTCCAACGGCCGCATCCTGAAACTCGCCCCGCCGTTCGCGCCGGAGGCGCTGGCGCGCGCACCGGTGCTGATACCGGCCGCGGACGTGGCGATCGTTTCCGGAGGCGCGGAGGAGGATCAGCCGGACCTGAGCTTCGACGCGCACCACCTGTTCGTGCGCGACATCGTCGGCGGTCCCAATCGGATCCGTATCTTCACGCTGCAGGGCCGACCGGCCGGGATGCTGCCGCTGCCGCCCATCGCGGGCAACGATGAGATCGACCCGCTCGGCGACGGCGACGTGCTCTACGACGTCTCCACCTACCTGCAGCCGCGCTACTACGCGCACTGGCACGCCGCCAGCGGCACGGCGACGCCGTCGGCGCTGCGCCAGAGCTCGCCGATCTCGTATGCCGATGCCCAGGTGCTGCGCGAGTTCGCCGTCTCGCGCGACGGCACGCGCGTGCCCGTGAACATCATCCTGAAGAAGGGGACGCGGCGCGACGGACGCAATCCGCTGCTGCTGTACGGCTATGGCGGCTTCGGCATCAGCATGACACCCGAATTTGCCGGCGCCTACACGCGCCTGTGGCTCGATGCCGGTGGCATCTACGCGATCGCCAACATCCGCGGCGGCTCCGAGTACGGCGAGCGCTGGCACCAGCAGGGCATGCTCACGCACAAGCAGAACGACTTCGACGACTTCTACGCCGTGGCGCGCCATCTCATCGAGCGCGGCTACACCTCCCCGGCGAAACTCGCGCTGCAGGGCGCATCCAACGGCGGGCTGCTCATGGGCGCGCTGATCACGCAGCATCCGACGCTGGCGCGCGCGGTGGTGTCCAAGGCCGGCCTGTACGACATGCTGCGCTTCGAGACCGACCCGAACGGCGCCTTCAACACCACGGAATTCGGCTCGGTGAGCGATCCGCGGCAGTTTCGCGCGCTCTACGCCTACTCACCGTACCAGCACGTGGTTGCGCATACGCCCTATCCGGCGGTGCTGCTGCTGGTCGGCACGCACGACGGTCGCGTCAATCCTCTGCACTCGCGCAAGTTCGCCGCCGCACTGCAGGCCGCGAGCTCGAGCGCTCGTCCCATTCTGCTGCGTGTGGACACGAACTCGGGACATGGCATGGGCAGCTCGCTCGACGAGCGCATCGCCGAGGACACCGACATGCTCAGCTTCCTGTTCGCCCAGCTGGGCGTGCGACCCTGAGCGGGCCCGAGCGGGCCCGAGCGGCGCTGGGCGGGCCCCGAGCCGGCTCTGCGAGCCGCCTGCCCGAGCGGCCGCGGTCCAAACCCCGGCGCGGCGTCCAGGCGCTACAGCAGTGCGCGCACCTGCGCGCGCAGCTGCGCCGGAGCGCCGGCCACGTGGGCTTCGTGGCCGGGCAGTTCGGCGACGAAGTGAAACCCGGCGAACTCGAAGCCGGGAGCCACGCTACAGCCCACCAGCGAGTAGGCGCCGAGACTGCGCGCCCCCTGCCAATGCCCGGCGGGCACCACGTGCACCGGCTCGCCGGCGCCGCCGGGAGGAGCGAGCACGTGGCGTGCGAAGCTCCGGCCGGCCGGATCGTAGGTGAACAGCGCCAGCGCGGCACCGGCGTAGAAGTGCCAGGCCTCATCCGCATCCACGATGTGCCAGCGGCTCACCTGCGGCCGCTCGAGTAGATAGTAGATGCTGGTGAGCGCGCTGCGCGCGGCGCCGTCCGCGGCAACCTGGCGCGGCGAGCGGTAGACCTCGCGGTACCAGCCACCTTCCGGGTGCGGCGCGAGCGCGAGGCTGTGGATGACCTGGGAGGCGTCCATCATGGCGGGAGGGTATTTTCTCACGACCCACGCCACCACCTCCACCGCCACCTCTACCACCGTCGCCACCTTCACCGCAGCCGCCGCGATGTGCGACACTGCGCGCCCTGCCACCCCACGACGCAAGCCCGCCCGCCATGAAATACCTGCACACCATGGTCCGCGTGACCGATCTGGAACGATCCCGGCGCTTCTACTGCGAGGCCCTCGGCCTGCGCGAGATCCGCCGCATGGAGCACGAGCGCGGCCGCTTCACGCTGGTGTTCCTGGCGGCCCCGGGTGACGAATCCGCCCAGATCGAGCTGACCTACAACTGGGATCCGGAGCAGTACACGGGCGGGCGCAACTTTGGCCATCTCGCCTACGAGGTCGAGGACATCTATGCGACCTGTGCGCACCTGATGCAGCTGGGCGTGACGATCAATCGCCCGCCGCGCGATGGGCGCATGGCGTTCGTGCGCTCTCCCGATCAGATCTCGATCGAGCTGCTGCAGCGTGGCGATGCGCTCGCGCCGTGCGAGCCCTGGACGTCGATGCCGAACGTCGGGCAGTGGTAGCGCCACCGGGCACGGCCGTGACCGAGGCGAGGATCATCTACACGCTCACCGACGAGGCCCCGGCGCTCGCCACCTACTCGCTGCTGCCGATCGTGCAGGCCTTCGCCCGCGCGGCCTCCATCGCGGTGCAGACGCGTGACATCTCGCTGGCCGGGCGCATCCTTGCGAATTTTCCCGACGAGCTGCGCGCCGAGCAGCGGCAGGCCGACGCTCTGGCCGAGCTGGGGGAGCTGGCGAAGACTCCCGCGGCCAACATCATCAAGCTGCCGAACATCAGCGCCTCGGTGCCACAGCTGAAGGCCGCTCTGGCCGAGCTGCAGTCGCAGGGCTATCGCCTGCCGCCGTTTCCCGAGGAGCCGCGCGATGCGGCGCAGAGCGCGCTGCGCGCGCGCTATGCGAAGGTGCTCGGCAGCGCGGTGAACCCGGTGCTGCGCGAGGGCAACTCGGATCGGCGCGTCGCCAACGCCGTCAAGCAGTACGCGCGCCACCATCCGCACTCCATGGGCGCCTGGAGTCCCGACTCGCGCACGCACGTGGCGCACATGGACGACGGCGACTTCTACGCCAACGAGCAGGCGGCGCAGATCGAGCGCGCCGGCGCGCTGCGCATCGAGCTGCTGGACGGGCGCGGTCAGATCACGGTGCTGAAGGCGTCGGTGCCGGTACAGGCGGCCGAGCTGATCAGCGGCACCTGCATGCGCTGCCGGCAGCTGCGCGACTTCTACGAGACGCAGATCCAGGACGCCCGGCGCCGCGACGTGCTGCTGTCGCTGCACCTGAAGGCCACGATGATGAAGGTCTCCGACCCCATCATGTTCGGCCACGCGGTCAGCGTGTACTTCAAGGATGTGTTCGCCAGGCACGCCGCCACCTTCCAGGCGCTCGGTGTGGATCCGGATCAGGGCATCGGTGATGTGTACGCCAAGATCCAGTCGCTGCCCGGCGCGCAGCGCGCGCAGATCGAGGCCGACCTGCAGGCGACCTATGCCGCCCGCGGACCGCTCGCGATGGTGGACTCGGAGCGCGGCATCACCAACCTGCACGTCCCGAGCGACATCATCATCGATGCATCGATGCCGGCCGCGATCCGTGCCTCCGGACGCATGTGGGGACCGGATGGCCGCATGCACGACACCAAGGCCATGATCCCCGATCGCTGCTACGCCGGCGTCTACCAGGCGGTGATCGAGGACTGCAGGCGCCACGGCGCCTACGACGTGACCACCATGGGCAGTGTGGCGAACGTCGGCCTGATGGCGCAGGCGGCCGAGGAATACGGCTCGCATGACAAGACCTTCGAGATCGCGCACGACGGTCTGGTGCGCGTCGTGGACGCCGACGGCCACACCCTCATGCAGCACCAGGTGGCCCAGGGCGACATCTGGCGCATGTGCCAGACCAAGGATGTGCCGATACGTGACTGGGTGAGGCTCGCGGTGGAGCGCGCCCGCGCGAGCGGTACGCCGGTGATCTTCTGGCTCGACGCGGCGCGCGCCTACGACCGCGAGCTGATCGCGCGCACGCGCAGCTACCTGGCGGACCACGACACCCGCGGGCTGGACATCCGCATCCTCTCGCCGGTGGATGCGGTCAACGCCACGCTCGTGCGCCTGCGCGCCGGCGAGGACACCATCTCCGCCACCGGCAACGTGCTGCGCGACTATCTCACCGATCTGTTCCCGATCCTGGAGCTCGGCACCAGCGCCAAGATGCTCTCGATCGTGCCGCTGCTGGCCGGCGGCGGGCTGTACGAGACCGGTGCCGGCGGCTCAGCGCCCAAGCACGTGCAGCAGTTTCTCGAGGAGGGCCACCTGCGCTGGGATTCGCTCGGAGAATTCCTCGCGCTGCAGGTGTCGATCGAGGACCTGGCACGAAAGAGCGGCAACGCGCGCGCGCTGTGCCTGGCCAAGGCGCTCGACGAGGCCAATGGTCAGGTGCTCGAGCACGACCGCTCTCCCGCCCGCAAGGTCGGCGAGCTCGACAACCGCGGCAGTCACTTCTATCTGGCGCTCTACTGGGCGCAGGCACTCGCGGCGCAGGGCAGCGACCCGCAGCTGCGGGCGCGCTTTCGCCCGATCGCCGAGCGGCTCACCGCCGACGAGGCACGCATCGTCGCCGAGCTCAACGGCGCACAGGGATCCCCGGTCGACCTCGGAGGCTACTACCACCCGGACCCCGCCCGGTGCTCGCAGATCATGCGCCCCAGCCCGACCTTCAACCGCATCCTGCAGGGCCTCGACTGACGGCGCGGCTCGCGGCGCGACTCCGCGCGACTCGCGGCGCCTCACAGCAGGCCGAACACCGCCACGCCGCTGGGGGTACCGACGAATACCTTGCCGTTGGCGATCACCGGCGTGATGAACTTGTTGCCGTCACCGAAACCGTCGCGCCCGCCGGCTGCCTGAGTGCTGTCGTAATATTCCTGACCCAGATCGGCCGGATTGAACGCATACAGCACGGCCGGGCTGCCCACCGCGCTCCGCACCGCCCACACAATGGCGTTGGCGGTGCCATCCGCCGAGATCGCCGGAGAGGTGCCGGGATACGCGAAAGTGACGGAGGTCTGCGAGCTCGGACTGGACGGCAGCAGCGCATCGGCGAACGTATAAGCCTTGAGCGTATCGCCCGCGTCGCAGATGTAGACCGTGCCGTTGAAATACGCCGGCGCGGAGAACAGCGAGCCGCCTACCGCAATGTGCTCATACACCTGGTCGCCCGCGGCATTGAAATGCCCCATGTTGTTGCGATCGAGCACGTAGAGGTTGCCATCCTTGCCGCCGGCGAGCATCAGCTGGTGCACCTGGCCGGCGGCATCGGTCTGATCGACCAGCAGCAGCATCGAGCCGGAGCCGAAGTCCACATCGTTGGCGGATTCGGAGACGGTGTCGTACGGGGTGAAGTAATCGGTCACGGCGAGCGCGCCGCCGGTGGCGATCTTCAGCGCCGCGTTGCCGAAGTCCTGCTGGCTCGGCATACCCTGCGCATTGAGTGTCGGATCGAAGGTACCGTTGGCGATCGTGACGTAGAGGTTGCCGCTGGCGTCGGCCGTCATGCCGCCGGTGTCCCAGATCGCGCCCTCCGAGCCATTGGGCGTGATCGCCAGCACGCCGGTCTGCGCGAGCGTGCTCTCGTCGTAGGCCATGAGCCAGCCGTTGTAGGGGTCGATGTCGCAGTGGGAGGCAAACCCGAGGTAGATGCGTCCGTTCAGCAGCGTCAGCGCCGAGCGCTCCTTGTACTGGGCGGGGTTGAACTGCAGCATCCCGCCGCTGCTGTTGGGGCCGTTGCCGCTGGCGGTGGCCTGGATGGTCTGCGGCGCGATGCGATCGGCGAGCGTCAGCAGGTCGAGCGCATGCAGGCGCTGGTAGTAGTTGCCGGATCCGTCCTTGGACATCGCCACGACGAACAGCGTGCCGTCGGGACCGGCGGACATGTCGATCACCGGGGTCGAGGTGATGCCGATCTCGGGCGTGACCTGGCCGCACCCGCGCGGGTCGCTCGGAGTCTCGCCCTTGCCGAGCAGCGAGACCTGCGCGAGCAGCGCGCCGCTGTCGGCGTCATACGCATACACGCTGTCGTTCTCGGTCGCCACGTACACGACGTTGCGCTTGGCGCCCTGGACCGTCAGCCCCGAGACGATCAGCGGCGCGGCGTCGACCAGCCCGTCCGTCGCCAGCATTCGCAGCTTGCCGAAGCTCGTGGCATTGACGTTCTGCGGAGTCAGCACCGTCTCGGACAGGTCCTGCCCCGAGCGCATGGCGTCATCGTGGTAGGTCAGCACATCGGTGCCGAATACGGTGCTCCCCTGCCCGCCGCTGCCGCCGCTACCGGACACCGTACCGCCAGCGGACGCCGTGCCGCTACCGCCACCGCTGCAGCCCGCCAACACCGCGAGCGCCGCCAGCGTCGCGAGCGAGGCGGGCCAGAGAACCGCGCCTGGCCGCAACCGCCAGCCCTCGCAGGGCGGTGCGTGTGTGACCGGGCGCTTCGGCGCGCGCCCGCGCAGGTCCGCTAGCGGGCGTTGCGCACGCAGATTGCGTAACCGTGGAACGGAGTGCGACGCACCTCGCCAGGGAAAGACACTGCGCTGCTGGTCGCGTCCTTCACGCTGTAGGGGCGCCCGAAATACACTCCGAGGTGCTCGCCATCGGCCTCACCCGCCGTACTGCTCCACAGCAGCAGCCGGTTGCCTTCGAACTCGTCCCCACCGACGCTGAAGCCCGGGACCTTCCAGAGACCCGATTTCAGCGCCTCCGTCATCCCGGACTCCGGAGCAAATTTCGGCTCCGACCAGCGCCAGCCGTGAGAGGACACCAGGTACACCTGCTGCAGCTCTTCGGCCGTCGGCAAGCGCCAATCGTCATATCCCAGCAATCGCAGGTCCGCGCAGAAAGCCGCCGCGTCCCGGTAGTTCCAAGCACCTCGCACGAGCGGGGGGTAATACCAGGGTTTCGACCACATCAGTCCCGTGGAGGCATCGATCCATCCGGCATCGGCAGGATCCAGAATGATGGCGGGACGACCCTTGCGCCTGCCCTTGGGCGCGGTCTGTACCGGTGCGGCTGCGAAGCTCGCCTGCTGCACGGCCGCTGCGGGCGCGGGAGCGGCAGCCGCGGGAGCGGCAGCCACGGGGGCGGCAGCCGCGGCGGCGCGAACCACAGGTGCGGCGGCGGCGACCGGCGCTGGCGGCGGTGCGACCGGCGCAGCCGGCGCTACCACCCGCGCAACGGGTGCTGCCGCCGGCGCAACGGGCGCAACGGGTGCTGCCGCCGGCGCAACGGGTGCCGCCACCGGCGCAGCCGGGACCGCCGCGGTGGCGCCACCCGCGCCGGCCAGGACTTCCGCGACCAGGGTCTGCCGGCGCTGCTCGCGCAGTGTCGCCTGCTCGGCGGCGGGTGCCCGCTCGATCGCCCTGCTGAACGCATCGGCGGCCGCCTCGTAGCGCTTGAGCGCGAGCAGTGCCCGCCCGGCGAGTGCGTACCCATCCCAGCGCTCCGGATCGATACGAATCGCCGCATCGCCCGCGTTCAGGGCGCTCTCGGCATTGCCGGCGGCCAGTTGCGCCTGGCCCTGCTGAATCTGGCTTTCGAACGTGGGTGCCGGCTGCGCCTGCGCCAGGCCGGCGAGAAGCGCTGCGCTCAGAGCGAGGCAGCAGAGCCGTGATCTGAATGGCATCGTCATGGTGACCTACCCCCATCCCCCTGAAGGGTATGCGGCAGTCTAGCGGCTGCGGCGGCGGCCGTCATGCCCACCGGTACCCCCCGCCCAGCGACCGTGAACGGGCCCGCGCGCGGGCCGGGGCGCGGGCGGCGTCGCGAGCCGGTCAGGCGACCAGCAGGCTCGGGTCGATCGGCAGCGAGCGAATGCGCTTACCGGTGGCCGCAAACAGCGCGTTCGCCAGCGCCGGCAGCGCCGGCGGCAGCGTCGGCTCCCCGAGCCCCGTCACCTCGTTGTCCGTCGTGCGGAAGTGCACCTCCACATCGGGCGCCTCATGCATGCGGATCGGGCTGAACGTATTGAAGTTGGCATTCACCACCGCGCCGTTCTCGATGGTGATCGCCTCGTGCAGCGCCACCCCCAGCCCGTCCAGTACCGCGCCCTGCGCCTGCTGATAGGCACCGGCCGGATTGACGATCTGACGCCCCACGTCCGCCGCCACCCACACCTTGTGGATGCGTGGGATGCCGTGCTCGTTCACGCTCGCCTTGACCACCTCGGCCACGTAGCCCAGATGGCTGTAGCAGAACGCGATCCCCATGCCGGTGCGCGGCGGCAGCTGCCGGCCTGCCCAGCCGGACTTCTCGGCCACCAGCTGCAGCACCCCGCGCACGCGCCCGGTGTCGAAGGCGGGCAGCTTCATGCCGAAGCGCGCGCGCGGCGCCGGAAACACCTTCGGCGGCCCATACAGATCCAACCGGAACTCGAGCGGGTCGCGTCCGGCGGCGTGCGCCAGCTCGTCGATGAAGGACTCGAACGCAAACGCCAGGCCGTTATTGCCCGGATTGCGCAGCGCACCGGTCGGCGCTCCCAGCTGCATCAGCGAGATGCCGAGCTGCAGATCGGGCACGAAGCGCGCCGGGAACTGGTCCTCCTCGACGCCGGCCGCCGAGGCGAGCTTGCCGTCCTGCCCGAAGGTCACGAAGTGATCGCTGAACGCCGCCAGTCTGCCCTGCGCGTTCAGGCCGCCGCGGAAATGATGGTAGCCCGCGGGCCGATAGATGTCGTGCTGGATATCCTGGCGGCGGTTCCACAGCAGCTTCACCGGCTTGCCGATGCGCTGTGAGATCGCCGCCGCCTCGACGCTGTAGTCGTTGTAGCCGCGGCGGCCGAAGGCTCCGCCCACGCGCGTCATGTGCACCGTGACCTTGCTGGGATCCATCCGCAGGGTCTTCGCGATCAGCGCCTGCGCGCCGCCGGGGCTCTGCGTCGGAGTCCACACCTCGATGGTGCCATCCGACCTGGCGTCGGCGGTGCAGTTCATCGGCTCGAGCGGCACGTGCGCCAGGAACGGATAGTGGTACGCCGCCTCTATGATCTTGGCCGCCCCGTAGAAGCCTCGCTCGGGATCGCCGTCGCGGCGCACGATCTTCTGCGGCGCGCCGCGGGCGAGCCGCTGGGCCTGCTCGGCAAAGCCGCGCGTGCTCTGCGATGCGGCGGGGCTGTCCGCCCATTGCACCTGCAGCCGCTCGAGCGCCTTGTTGGCCTGGTGCCAGCGGTCCGCGACGATCGCCACCCCGTCCACGAGCCCGCCGCTGAACACCGCTGCCGGGTCACCGTGGATGATGAAGGCGTCGCGCACACCCGGCAGGGATCTGATCTCCTCGAGATTGGCGCTGAGCGCCCGCGCGCCGAACACCGGCGCCTTCTCGTACACCGCATAGAGCATGCCGGGCACGCTCTGATCGATGCCGAACAGCGGCTCGCCCGCCAGCACGCGCGGCGCATCCACCTGCGGAGTGAAGCGCCCGATGATCCTGTAGTCCTTCGGGTCCTTGAGCTTCACGCTCGCCAGATCCGGCGCCGGCAGGCGTGCCGCGCGGCTCGCGAGCGCCCCGTAGCCGAGCGTGCGGCCGCTGTGCGCATGGTGCACGACGCCCTGATCGGTGGTGCATTCCTCCACCGGCACGCGCCAGAGGTGCGCCGCCGCCTGCACCAGCATTTGCCGACCCGCCGCGCCCGCGCGCCGCAGCGGATCCCAGTTCATCGGCGTGGAGAAGCTGCCGCCCGACCCCTGCATCCCGTACAGCGCCCGGTTCAGGGGCGCGTACTCGGTCCGCACCTGCGACCAGGCAACGTCCAGCTCCTCGGCGATCATCATCGGCAGCGAGGTCTTCACGCCCTGGCCCATCTCCGGGTTCTTGGCCATCAGGGTCGTGGTGCCATCGGGCGCAATGCGGATGTAGGCCGTCAACGACGTCTCGGCGTCCCTCGCCTCGCCCTCGGCGTGACCCTCCGCGCGCGCCTCGGCCAGCCCCGGCAGGCTGAGCGTCAGCATCAGTCCACCGCCTGCGGCCAGACTCGCGCGCAGGAACGCCCGGCGCGTCAGCTCTGCCGCCCCCTGTGCCGGCGCGCTCGGCTGTGCGGCACCCCCGCCGTGCACACCCGCTCCGGCCTGCCCGCCTCCAGCGCCCCCGTCCACCTCACACCTCCCGCGTGTCGGCGGTGGGCAGCCCCGCCGCCTGCTTGATCGCCGCACGGATGCGAATGTAGGTCGCACAGCGGCACAGATTGCCGCTCATCGC